>CAMWLX010000479.1 GCA_947175225.1 uncultured Porphyromonadaceae bacterium | reverse complement strand
GGTGGGGTGGTCCCGCTTGGGGCCCGGGTCCGGGTTGGGGTGGTCCGGTCGGCACTTGGAGTCCCGGAGGTAACCGTCCTGTTAATCCCGGTGCAGGTTGGGCCGGCACTCATCGTCCGAGTCCTGCTCGTCCGGGAAGTGCTATTGCCGGTCAGGGTGGCAACCGACCATCTTCCGGCTCGCAATGGAGCATTACCAATAACCACAGAGGATCTTACGGCACTTCCACTCCTAACCATCAAAATGCCTCTTCTACAGGAAATAACCGTGGTTATACCGTAGGAAGTGACGGACACCGTTATACCGGCAATGGAACGGTCAATAATGGATCTTCCAACCATAGAAACACGGGCAATTCAAGAGGAAACACCTATAATAATTCTACCAATTACAATCGTAATAATAGCAATTACAACAACAACCGAAATACCAATACTACTCGCAATTCCGGAAGCTACAATAGCAACCGTTCAAGTGGAAATGGATCATTCGGTTCAGGTAGCTTTGGAGGTGGCCATAGAAGCAGTGGCGGTGGCAGCGGTGGTCGCGGAGGCCGCAGATAATTAATCCTAACTTAATTAGTATTGTCATGAAAAAGATATATTTATTTGCGGCTACTTTGGCTGTTCCATTTATAGCGGATGCTCAAAGTGCTATCGACGGTTTCCGTTTCTCACAACCCGATATGAAGGGAACTGCGCGTTACATGAGTATGGGAGGAGCATTCGGTGCTCTTGGTGGCGACTTGAGTTCAATCTCTACTAATCCGGCGGGATTAGGGGTCTACCGACGCAATGAGATTGGAATCACAATGGATGTTGACATTCAGAATGCTACTTCTGAATGTCAAGGAGTCACAAATTCACAAAATCAGACAAAGTTTCTCCTTAATAATGTTGGTGGAGTGGCAAGCTGGGACCTTGCAAATTCTGTAATGCCAAATATCAACGTTGCATTCACTTACAATAGAGCAGCCTCTTTCAATCGTCATTATACCGGAGTTATCCCTAAACTTAGCAACTCGCTGACTAACTATATAGCAGGGATTTCTAATAATGAAGGTGTGACAGTAGGGGATGTCTCCACTCAATTTGATTCAGACAACTACGTGATCTTTGACCCATATAATCCCAACGACGGTGGTATTCAAGCTCCTTGGCTTTCCATACTTGGCTATGACAGCTATTTTATAACTCCTACCGGAGATGATGATCAGCCAAATTGGATAGGACAATGGGGAGCCACGACTTCAGGATCGGGTGCTTATGATGTAGTTACTACAGGTGGTGCCAATGAATATAATATCGCAGTTGGTGGCAACATAGCAAACAAAGTTTTCTGGGGTGTGAATGTCGGCATTGTTGATTTAGATTACAGTATGACTGCTATGTGGGGCGAAAATCTGCAAAATGCAGTTGTCGATAATCCCGAAGGTATTGAGAATACTGCATCAATGTGGTCGTTGACAAATTCTTATGTGGCAAGCGGATCTGGATATAATATTAAGGTAGGTTTTATTTATCGTCCTATTCAGGAACTCAGACTTGGTGTTTCGTTTGCAAGCCCAACTTGGTATTCAATCAATGAGAGCTATGTAGCGCAGACTAAGTATACTTACCCCAATATCAATTTGTCGCAATACGAAGGAGAAACTATTCATAACGGAGGCGCATCTACCAATAATGGACAGTGGGGGAATAATTCTTATAATTTCCGTACTCCATGGAAACTCACTGTCAGTGCTGCCGGTGTGATAGGTAGGAATCTTATTGTGAGTGCCGACTATGAATGGCAGAGATACGATAAGATGAGATTTTATAATGGCAGTGGAGGCTACTATGATTATGGCTATGACAACGGTTTTGATTGGGATTGGCCATATTATGCACCAGCTGCAAAGGTCTCACAGGTACGCTTCAATACTGATCCATGGTGGGCAACTAATGCAGATATAGAGGATATCTACAAGTCTACTTCTACCTTGAGATTAGGTGCTGAATATAGAATTACTCCTCGCTTCAGTGTACGTGCCGGTTACTCATATGTATCTTCGCCCGTGAGGAAAGAAGCAAAGGATGGCTCGATGCTGATTTATACCTCCGGGACTATGCCCAACTACAAGATGGATAATTCCACAAACTATATTACTTGTGGGCTTGGCTACAACTTTAATCATTTCTATATTGACGGAGCATTTGTGCATAAGAGGATGACCAGCGAATATCATGCCTATACTCCCGACCCGAGCAATCCACAGATTCCGAGTCCGACATCTGAGCTGAGTTTCTCCAACAATCAAATTATACTTTCAGCAGGAGTACGGTTCTAAAGGAATATCAATATTTTTAGAAAAGACCATTTCGGTGGTCTTTTTTTTTGTTTTTCAGTGAACCGTATGGCAGGAAGGTGTGTTGTAAGAATAAAACATATAAACACATTAATCTTTTTTACTATGAAAAAATTATTCCTTACTCTCGTAGGTCTTTTGGCTTCTGTTTCAGCGGCTTTCGCCATGAATCCTTTTGTTGAGTTCCAGCCGGTCATTGCCGGTGGCAACACATGTCGTTTCAATGTCCAGGGTGGCATTCATGAGATGATGACTAAGAACATCGGTCTTGGAGCCGGTATTGGCATCACAGAACAGTGGAACTTCGAAAATGGTCCTCTGATTCCAATCTTTGTGAGAGGTGATGTAAGTGGAAACATGGGTGGATTCAAGCCCTTCTTCTCTTTGGATCTCGGGTATGCAATCAATACAGAAAACACAGATTGGGGTGCGGTAGTAGTTAATCCTATGATTGGCTTGAATTTTGGAAAGGTATATGCCGGAATTGGTTATCAAGCTCTCTGCTGGACACAGAAACATGCGAATGCATCCAATTGCTTCAATCTGAAGATAGGCTATAATTTCTAAGATTCTTATATAGGTTAAAGACAATGTCACTAAATTAAGACCAATTTACGGCGTCAAGCAATGTAGTTAGCGCA
>CAMWLX010000478.1 GCA_947175225.1 uncultured Porphyromonadaceae bacterium | reverse complement strand
GGATAAGTCAGGAGACCTGCCAAGACAACATAATGTTTTGTAGTTTTCGGGTTATATTACCACAAAACAGCCGTTCGTCATCCCATCCCGGGGTGTAGGAACATGGTTTGCTGTGTAATGTGCCTAATTATAAATTCTTGGCAGCAAACCAAAATGAAGCATCGTTCACTGTCATTTCTACTTTTCTTAAGCTTCCTGCAGATGCAGGGTGCTGATCCTTCGTATATACAACGTGCGGACACTATCGATGATTTTCCTGAGGATGCTTTTGCTTTGGATGAAGTGAAGGTCTATGGTAAATCGGCTGCCAAGAAACTTGAGGAGGGTGCTTTTGCTGTCAATGCCGTAGAAATCACTCCTAACGTCAACAGGTCAGTTACACTCAATGACATCGTAGACCGTACTGCAGGGGTAAAGGTGCGCCGTGAAGGTGGAATGGGATCTGAATTCGATCTTACCATCAACGGCATGTCCGGCAATTCAATCCGATATTTCATCGACGGTGTTCCATTAGAAACAAAGGGTTCCGGACTTACATTAGACAATGTGCCTCTCAATACAGTGGAGCGCGTGGAATTATACAAAGGTGTGGTGCCTTCTTATCTTAGCTCAGATGCATTGGGCGGTGCTGTCAATATCGTCACTAAGAAATCACGCCGTAACTTTTTAGACGCATCTTACGGCATAGGCTCATTCCATACACATACCGGAGATATTACCGGACAATGTTACATACCGGGTACGGCTATCGCGGTACGACCGACATTCAGTATCAACTACTCCAAAAACGACTATATGATGAAAGGAGTGGAAGTATGGAGCGACGAGGAAGACAAGTATATCTTTACCAATAAAAAGCGATTCCATGATGATTATTTCTCTCTTTTCGGACAGATAGAAGCAGGAGTAAACAACACCCGATGGGCGGATATGTTTTTTGTCGGTATCTCCTACAATAAACTTGATAAGGATATCCAGACCGGTGCCATGCAGAACAAGGTGTATGGCGAGGCTTCACGCAATTCTCACTCATTCAATGTCTCAGCGCGGTATGCCAAGAACTGGGGGCATGTGTCTACCAGATTAAATCTCTCGCACACATGGGATCACAGTGAGACCGTAGACACGGCATTCCGTAAGTATTCATGGGATGGCTCCTGGATGCCATCTTCTGGAAACGAACTCAACAATAAGGGAAAGACAATAAGGGTTTATCGCCGCCCTCTGACAGTCGTGAATGCAGGTGTCGATTATAACGTCAATGAGCATCATACCTTGGCGTTCAACTATATGCTCAACAGGCGCGGTAATGACAGATACGACAGGGCTGACAAATTCTTTGAGCCATCAAACGACATTGTCACAAAGCATATCCTCTCCCTTACATATTCCCAGTCATTCTTTGATCAGAAATGGCAGACATCTTATTTTGTAAAGGACTACATAAACGCACTCTCAATCGAGCAGTCTGATGACTTTACCATCACGGGCTCTGATCAAATCGACAAAAAAAATTCTAAAAGTTATTGGGGTGCAGGGATAGGAACCCGATATACAATATGGGAACAGTTGGCGGTCAAAGGGTCGTACGAACATAGCGTGAGGCTTCCGCTGTCTCGGGAACTGCTCGGAAACGGAACCACAGTCTATGCCAACTTAGCTTTAACCCCGGAGACAAGTAACAATTATAATTTTGGAGTATTCGGAACATGGATGGCGGATGATGACAATCAACTAAGCTATGAGGCAAACGGATTTATACGCCATGTGCAAAATTATATACGTGCCACGGTATCTGAACGAGAGGGAATGATGCAATACGTCAACGAACCTGCCATTGACATAAAAGGCTTCGACTTCGAGATCTCATACTGGTGGAGGCGCCAACTGCAGATAGCACTTAACGGCAGCTGGAGCGATGCACGTGACCTCAAGAAGTACAAGACTGATGGAAACCCATCAGCAACGTATAAGAACCGTGTGCCAAACCGTCCATGGATGTTCGGCAACATGGATGTGTCATATACTTTCAATTCGCTCATTGAAAAAGAGGATCGTCTCAGGATTGGAGCTGCTTATCAATATATACATTGGTATTTCCTCAACTGGGAAGCTTTCGGAGCTGTATCTTCAAAGGCGCGTATCCCGACCCAAAACATCACGGATCTTTCCATAACCTATTCTTGGAAGAAAGACAGGTTTAATCTCTCGCTGGAATGCAATAATATTTTCGACAGATTGGCTTACGACAACTACATGCTTCAGAAACCCGGACGCAGTTTCGCAGCCAAATTCAGAATATTCATTAACTAATCAAAAAATCATAGCACAATGAAAAAATTTAAGTTTCTTCTACTTTCTTTCATGGCGCTTTTCATCGCCTTCGGCATGACAAGCTGCTCAAAAGATGATGAACCTAAACCGGATGACGAAGATCCGACTATCATTCAAGATTATCACTTTGACCTCTGGGTAGCCCTCGACCGCCACGGTGGTATGGGCAGGGACGTGCAGACTCTCGTACGCAGCCTTAACTCTCTCGAAGCAGATCAGCCGGAAATAACCTTCCAAGGTCAGGGAACTGAAGTAAACTCCATCCTTTCTATCGAGACCATACTGAAGGGTGCATACTATTATCAGGTGCCGGTATCCGGCGACCGATTTGCCAAGTATACCATAAAGGACAATCAGATACATGTAGTGAAGGAACGCCGCTTCGTTACCAATACATATACTACAAGAAAGTACACCCATGCCTGGATCAACGACAATACTCTTATCATTATGGCCTCTAATGGAGAAGGTGATAAGATAGTCTGGACCAAGCTGAATGCCGATGACATGACGATTATTGCCGAAGGAAATCTCGATGTCAAGATGCCTGAGGGCGGTGAGATATATACAACGGCCGGCATTCTCAATTATCGTGCTTCAGACAATAAACTCTTCTATTTCTATTATGCGAAGACAGGTGGAAAGCGAGGACAACGC
>CAMWLX010000477.1 GCA_947175225.1 uncultured Porphyromonadaceae bacterium | reverse complement strand
TTGAGATCGAAGAGGGCGTAGACGGCCTCATCCACATCTCCGACCTCAGCTGGACTAAGAAAGTGAAACATCCAAGCGAGTTCACTTCTGTAGGAAGTGAAATCGAAGTTCAGGTGCTCGAAATCGACAAGGAAAACCGTCGCCTCAGCCTTGGCCACAAGCAGCTTGAGACCAATCCTTGGGAAGAATTCGAAGGCCGCTTCACTGTAGGCAGCGTACACGAAGGCTCTATCTCCGAAGTTATGGATAAGGGTGCTGTTGTCACTCTCGAAGGTGGCGTAGAAGGCTTCGCTACTCCCAAGCACCTCGTGAAAGAAGATGGCAGCCAGGCTAAGCTCGGCGAGACCCTCAACTTCAAGGTGATCGAATTCAACAAAGACAGCAAGCGCATCATCCTCAGCCACAGCCGCATTGCAGAAGACGCTAACCGCGCTGCTCAGCGTGCAGAGCGCCAGGCTAACCGCGCTGAACGTGCAGAGCGCAACGCTCGCCGCCAGGAAGAAGAGCGTGTAGAGGCTCCAGCTATTGAGAAGACAACTCTCGGCGACCTCGGCGCACTCCAGGCTCTTAAGGAGCAGCTCGCAAAAGCTGAAAAGAAATAATTAATTCTGATCAGACATTCATAATCACAAGGGGGATTCCCATCAAGGAATCTCCCTTAATTATTAATCATATCATGAAAAGACAACTTTGCATTCTTTCTATGGCGGCAGCCGCTCTTATGCTTTCAGCAGCCGCTCCTGTCAAAGCCCCGGCTGGAGGGAAACCTATCAGCAACCATCTGATCGGCATCTTCTTTGAAGATATCAGTTCGTCGGCCGACGGAGGCCTTAGCGCAGAACTCATCCAAAACGGATCTTTTGAATTCAGTCCGATGGAACGAGACGGATGGGGACCCGGAACAGCTTGGAAAATGTCGCGCCCGGGACATTCTCTTGGAAACATTATCATCAAGCAGCAAAACCCTATTCATCCCAACAATCCGAATTATATGCGTCTTGAGGCTGAACGCACACGCGAATTCAAAGACTACAACGGTTGGAGAGGTTTTGGACTTCAGAATGATGGCTTTGATGGAATCTCAGTGAAGGAAGGAGAAAAATATGACTTTTCCGTATTCCTCCGCAATGCAGATAAAACACCTATGAAAATACGTGTGGCTCTCGTCGAACCACAAGGTTGGGGAAAAGACCCGGAGCTTCTTGCCGACACAGAATTGACAATTTCCTCCAATGAATGGAAAAAATATGAAGCTGTGCTCACTCCTTCCAAGACCTGCCAGAAAGCAGCCCTTATGGTGCTCCTTCTCGACAAAGGCGCAGTAGATATCGACATTGTATCGCTCAAACCGGAAGACACTTATAATGGACATGGACTGCGCAAGGACCTCGTAGAGAGTTTGGCTGCCTTAAATCCTCAATTCATGCGTTTCCCCGGCGGATGTATCGTACACGGCGGTGGCGATGGATTCTGGAACACATATCGTTGGAAAGAGACAGTTGGTCCTAAAGAGACACGTAAGCAACAGAAAAACTGCTGGGGCTACCACCAGTCGTTCGATCTCGGTTATCCGGAATACTTCCAGCTTTGCGAAGACCTCGGAATGGAACCGCTGCCTATCCTTCCTTCAGGAGTAAATTGCCAAGGCTCCAACGGAGGCTGGGGAATGTGGCCGGATCAGGCTCAGGATGCCTGCGACATGGCTGATATGGACATGTGGACCCAAGAAGCACTCGACCTTATCGAATGGGCTAATGGCGATGTAAATACAAAATGGGGAAAGATACGTGCTGAAGGTGGACATCCGGAACCCTACAACCTGAAGTATCTCGGCATCGGCAATGAGGAGAAAATATCTCCTGAATTCTCTGAACGATTCAAATATATGTATGACCGTATCACCAAGGTTCACCCTGAAATCATCATCGTAGGCACTGATGGACCCGGCTCCCACCCCGGCAATCCGGATTACGAAAACGGCTGGGCTCTTGCACGCGAACTTGAAATCCCTATCCTTGACGAGCATTATTACGAGCCTCGCGAATATTTCATGAAGTCGCGTCAGTATGATTCATATCCTCGCGATGGAAAGACCAAAGTATATCTTGGAGAATATGCGTCAAAAGACAAGAAACTCATCGATGCACTTGCAGAGGGACTATATCTGATCCACGTAGAGCGCAACGGCGACATAGTAGACATGACATCCTATGCCCCACTCTTTGCACGCAAGAATGCTACTAACTGGAATCCGGACCTCATCTATTTCGACAACGAGACAGTATTCCCAACATGCAGCTACTATATCCAGCAGATGTTTGGAAATTCTGCCGGTGATTATTATTACGGTGACTGTGTGACCATTGACGATCCTGACAAGTCGGAAGGGGAAGGATATCTGCAGGAACAGTCAGTCATACTCGACACCAAGGGACGCAAACTATATGTAAAGGTTGGAAATGCTTCTGGCAATACGAAGACAGCACACGTAGACCTGTCAAAATTCAAACCTAAAGGTAAGGCTACAAAGACAGAGCTCTCCGGCAATCCGGAAGATGAAAACAACTATGATGCCCAGCCCATCGCTCCGAAGACTGAGACAATAAAGGCAGAAAGTAAATTTAAGCTCCCTATCCCTCCATATTCCTTCACAATGATCGAATACAACCTCTGACACAAACCATTTCCGCTATAAACTTCAACAATAGCTCGCTCCTGAACAAACGGGGGCGAGTTTTTTTATCATATTTATGAATAAATCAAAAAATATTTTGCTATGTCAGAAAAAATTATTAATTTTGCGAGCCGATTTTATCCAGCTCTCATTGCGAGCTCCGGCAGAATAGGGATTTTGGCCGATCTTCCTCTCTACCGAAGCAGTGAGACAGAACGTGCGAAAGCGGAGTCTTAGGTCGCTGAAGCCGTTCACCAACAGGAATTTAAAAATCAAATAAAACAAACAAAAGTGGATTCTTTAAGTTATAGGACACTTTCCGCTACTCCGGAA
>CAMWLX010000476.1 GCA_947175225.1 uncultured Porphyromonadaceae bacterium | reverse complement strand
AATAAGAATGGGGCTTATTTCCTGGAATGGTAGACAGCTCAAGAGTTGGTTTTCCCCAAGTGTCGGCACCACCAACACCATGCACTGTCAGGTCGATATTCACATTTACAAATTCGCCCCGCTTCAGCTCATGAGGATGGTTGGCAGTCTTCAGATCATCTTCACCGTAATCCCATGCGCGGATGCAAAGAGGATTTTCATTAGCTTCTATACGGATACTCTTTTCTCCATCATCGGATTTCAGCGACAGATAGTAGACATCACATCTGTTTCCATTATCTTGAGGTTTTATATAATCATGTTGATATTCGGAGAGAGGCATTGAATATTGTCCTATATAATAACCGCGCTTCCTATCCGGATAGTTCTCCCACGGTCCTCTTCCGAGATATTCAACCTGACTCATTTCTATAGGAAGCCTCATGCGCATTCCGAACTTGGGCATAAGAGGGATGGTATCAGATAATGGCTTATAGTCGGCTACCACGTTGATACGCCCTTTTCCATCGATGTTATAGACAAGATCATAATCTGCTCCTATAGGAAGGCTCATGCGTGTTTTCACCACTACGCTACCATCTGTCTTCTCAGTTTTAATATCCTTGACTATACGATTTGCTGCCACATCCTCCCATACCGTCATCTTTTCCTTGTAATATCCGTTTTTATCCTGATTGTCATTGGTTGGTTTCCAGAAATAAGGTTCCAACGGCGCATGAAGCTGTTCTTTTCCTCCCTTAATCCAGGAAGCAATGGCTCCGGTCTCATCAATCATAACCTCACAGCCATCAGCTTTTACAATAATTTTGCCATTTTTACGTGTCACTTTCGGGGTCTTGCCGGAAGATGATGCATTGCTTGACTGATATGGGGCAAGCTCAAACTGATCTGAAGCTACCACATGACCTTTTTCAGCCCAAAGTTTTGAATCTTTCAGGCAAGCATAGACATTTAGCCATACTCCTGAGTTATCTTTGGCATAATCGGGTATCTTTATTTTATTGTTTTCCAATTTAAGTATCCCTTCGGCAGTCTTGTCTCCACCTGTCAAGATTTCATAGCGATAATCATAAGCGTCAAGAGGAGTGAAGCTGTCATGATTGACAAGCGTCAACCAATCACCATCCCTTTCAAACCATATCGGCTGATATATTTGTCTTACTTCATAAAAGTGAGGATTGGGCACTCTGTCAGGACCAATCAGACCATTGATGCAGAAATTAGCATCATTAGGTTGGTCGCCAAAATCACCTCCATAAGCCCAGAATTCATCATTCGCCAAACTCAAGCTTGATGAAGGTCGCAGTGGAGACCCGTCAATCGGTTTTGCTATGCCTTGATCCACCCAATCCCAAATGGCAGCTCCTGCAATAGAAGGATCAGAATAGATGACATACCAGTATTCTTTTAAATTACCCATCGAGTTCCCCATGGCATGTGCATATTCTCGTGCAATATATGGCTTGTCGGAAATTTCACTCGCATTTACTCTCATCATTTCAGGAGTCGGATATCCTTCATCATGGAGAGCAGAATAACGAGGATGACAGTCGTAGAAAGGAAGTCTCGATGGGTCCATAGCAACTATGGTGTCGTACATAGCTTGAATATTCGGCCCAATACCACCTTCGTTACCAAGACTCCATAAGATTACGCATGGATGATTCCGATCGCGAGATACGAGAGAGACAGCCCTATCCACATGAGCATCTCTCCATTCCGGATCATGCCCCATCTCCTCGTTGGCATATCCATATCCATGGCTTTCCTGACAAGCCTCATCCATGACATAAATACCATATCGGTCGCAAAGTTCATAGAGAATCGGACGGTCAGGATAGTGAGAAGTGCGAAGGAAATTGATATTAGCCTGCTTCATCATGCGTATGTCACGCTCAATTGTAGAATCATCCACCCATCGCCCGGTGCGAGGATGATGGTCGTGTCGGTTGACACCTCTCAACTTGACATTTTTCCCGTTTATCTTGAAAATCTCTCCATCTGTCTCAACTTTCTTTATTCCAAGATGCCAATTATAATTCTGGAGCAAATTACCCTCCTTATCATTCAGAGAAATAATGTAGGGATATAGGTCCGGTGTCTCTGCCGACCACAGCATCGGCTTCTCCATATTATAATCGAGAAATACATCTACAGTATCTCCCGGCATGATATCTACCGGACCGCTTTTTATCTTCTTACCATCAATTTCAAAAGTGACAGTGGCATTCTTTTCCTTTTTATTGCCTGTATTGCATAGACTCACCGTAGCTTTGACTGAAGCTTTTGAAAAATCATCGTTTAGACTTGAGTCAACTTTAAAATCTGCAATATGCACTTTAGGACGCACTATCAGACTCACAGGACGGAAAATTCCACTTAGTCGCCACATATCCTGATCTTCAAGATAGCTGCCGTCACTCCATCTGTAAACCTCAACCGCGAGACGATTCTTGCCTTGACGAATGAATGACGTGACATCAAACTCTGCCGGAGACATTGAATTCTGGCTATAGCCCACTTTCTCCCCGTTTACCCACACGTACATAGCAGATTTTACACCCTCGAAACTCAAAGTAACGTTCTTGTCAAGCATTTCAGGAGTAACTTCAAATTCTGTCACATAACTTCCGACAGGATTGCGATGGTCGTAGGCATACCAATCCTTAGGGGGTTCGGATGTAACGCTCGGTCTATTTCTTTGAAATGGATAAGCTATATTGATATATATAGGTTTTCCGAAATTTTGCATCTGCCAGCTTCCGGGCACAGCAATGTTATCCCAATCGCTTACATCAAACCCTTCTGCTTCAAATCCAATAGGTCTGCCTTCAGGATTCGGAGACCAAAAGAATTTCCAATCCCCATTCAGACTGACTACATCCGAGCGTTTGCCCACCTCAGATGGCAATCCAAGAGTGACATGATAAGGAAGTTTGTTTATTCCCAATACACGAGGATTTTCCCAATCATGCTTTTCATTAGCTATACTTGCAAAGGAAGTAGAAAGAAGGCCTATTAATAT
>CAMWLX010000475.1 GCA_947175225.1 uncultured Porphyromonadaceae bacterium | reverse complement strand
ATATTGACTAAAATAATTCTAAATTCTCAATTCTAAATTCTAAATTCTAAATTATTCATGAAGGTGCAGTGCCTCCCTGAATCTCTTCACTGTAGATATATCTCCCGAATACTTCCCATGGTCTTCGCTGAGCTTGCAGGTGTCGCAGAAGAATGGCCATGATTCAGTAATCTTGACGGCAAGCAACTTGATGACTATATTCATCGGTTTGACTCCCGGAAAATCGTTGGTGAAATGCGTGCCTATGCCAAATGATGGTATGCATTTGTCATGGGCATACTCTTGCAGTTCGATGGCTTCATCTACATTCAGTCCGTTGCTGAATATGACTTGTTTTGTTCGTGGGTCAATGTTCAGCGAGCGGTATTTTTCACAAATTAGATCTAACTGCTCATGATTCTCGCCACTGTCTACCCTCAATCCTTTAAACATATTGGCATAATCCTCGGAAAAATTGAGACTGAAGATTCTCCATCCATATGTGTCGTAAAGGAAGGTCCCTAATGCTCCTCGGTAGGTATGCGACCATACTTTCATCGCAAGATGGTTTGCCATCTGAGGTCCATACATGCCTGCAATTGCACTTATCATCTCATGAGCCATTGTCCCAATGGGCATCACATCGTATTTCATTGCTAAGTAGACATTGCTTGTGCCAACGAAGCGTCCTGAATATTCCTTGGCACGACCGCAGTCTGCCATAGCACGTACGACTGTATCTTGCGCTTCGAAAGACGCTCGGCGACGTGTGCCCATGTCGCTAAATGAACACCCGGTCTCAAGAAGTTTCTTTCCCTTCGTATATGTATGATTGTAGTAGGCTTCATAATCAAGGTTGTCAGACTGCCCGGTCATCATATAGTACAACTCCGATATTATAGCAAGCACCTTCACTTCAAGAAGAATGGTATCACTCCAATTTCCCTCAAACTCCACTGATAGATGTCCTTCTTTGTCTTGATCCACTTTTACCCACCGGCTATCATAGCGGAAACCTTTGAGGAATGTATAGAACCAGTCAGGAATATAATAGCACCGGCGTCGCATAAATGCTATTTCTTCATCGGTAATGACAAGATTCTCAAGATACTTTATCTGTTGCCGAAGTTCATCAGCAAATCCGGTAGGATATTTGGAATGGTTCCTATCTATGAAACTATAGCGCACTTGAGTACGCGGATAGTTGTCGATGACCGCACAGCACATAGTGAACTTATATAGGTCATCATCCGTAAAATGATTTATTATCTGGCGCATCGCTTTAGTGTTTTATTATCTTCTTTGCAGTTCCGTCACTCATTTTGACAACGTTGACACCCATTACCGGACTCTTGTGGCAATTACCCCAAAGGTCATAATAAATGGTTTCTTCTATGGCATCTGATATATTCATTTCGACGTCATCATAGCCATTCTCTCCATAATATCCCTTGACGATGGCATCTACCAAGTCTTTCTGATTAAATTCAGGAACACTTCTATGCTCCCCGTCTGATAGTCCCATCCAATAAAATGTGGCAATTCCATTGCTTTTTGATTGCTCCACGAAATAACGGGCAAATGCCAATACATCGGCTCTCCTTTTATTATAGTCTTCCCCATCACTTGTGCCCCACTCTCCAATGATCACTGGAGCACCTTTCGCTTCAAGATGTGTCTTCAACCCTTTCATTATCTCGTTGACACTGCTCTTGGCACTCGCAAGGCCGTTGGCTATATAAGGGTAGCTGTGCACCTCAAAGATTAGATGTCCTTCAGTCAAGTCTTCAGGCAATTTCATCTCTTTGAGAGGGTCTTTAAGGTGAGAGTTCCAGTTTCCTTCGCCGCAGCAAGCGCCATAAGTCGACACTATAAGGTTGCGCCCAGCATTGTTGCCTCCCGTTGCGCGCACTGCATCTACAAAACTTTGGGCATACTTGTTTATTGCTTTATATGCTGAAGATGCAACCTCGGCATTATATTGCGAAGGGGTGCCAAACGATGAGAAACACCACGAATCGTATGGATCAAGCATCTCGTTGTATCCCTCGAAAAGAAGACGACCGTCATAATCCTTGAATTCCTCAGCTATCTGCGTCCAAACAGCTTCAAAGCGTTCTTTCTGCTCTTCATAATCCTTTTCGCTGGCCACGAGCCATGCCGTAGTGGCAGCTCCGGTGTCGTGATGGATATTGAGGATGCAATACATTTCCTTATCGATGACATAGTCGACAATCTCATGCACTCTCTTCATCCAATCAGCCTGTATCTTGGTGCCTATCGGGTCTTTGACCGGGTCCCATGTCAGCCCTCCATCCATCTTTGCTTCCATATGAGGATACCAAGTCACAGGCACTCTAATCGCATTGAATCCGGCATCCTTCATCATTTTGATGAGTTCCGGCTTTGTGATAGGTTGGCCCCAAGCTGTTTCATAATCTGAAGGCTGACGTCCGCTCCACTTCTCGATCCACATATTGCTGACATCTCCAGAGTTGCTGTCGAGTGTATTCCCAAGGTTCCATCCCAATCGCATATTTACCACTGCATCATTTGCTGTCTCTATCTCCTGCGCGCACACTGCCGCGCCGGCAAGAACCAACATAGCTGAAAGTAAAAATTTCTTCATAATCCAGATATTTTTCTTATTAAATCTACGACAAATGATATGTCTGCTGCAAAATTAATAATAATTCCCTTATTCCACAAACTCAATCCAAATTTTATTCTCTCAGCCACATTCCCCTCAGAAAGAGAGATCCGTGCCTAATCTTTTAAAATTCCTTCAGCCAATTAAGTAGCTCGCAAAAATTAATGATATGATAAATGCGAGATAATCTTGAGTCAGGTTGGCTGCGGAGAGAAGGAGCTTAGCGAGCTAAGCGACTGAACGACAATGCCAAGATGGCCAAGATTAGCCGCAGTTATCATGTCAAGATCTTTCAAGCCGCTTGGTTTTCATATATCGTTTAATTTTTGTGAGCTACTTAGTACTATTACTTAAATACAATGTCACTAAATTAAGACCAATTTACGGCGTCAAGCAATGTAGTTAG
>CAMWLX010000474.1 GCA_947175225.1 uncultured Porphyromonadaceae bacterium | reverse complement strand
ATAATGTATATATAAGACTTCGTTTTTCTCAAAATGTAGTCATTCCAGCCGACTTCAATTCATCCGTCTATGAACTCATAGACCATAGCGGAAAGGATATACGCTATAATCCTCGAATGATTTTCGTGGCTCCCGAGGATAACCTTTTCAAGGAATCTGAAAGCAAGAAGCCTCAATTCGACATGGAAGAGATCAAACAGATGACTGATCCACGTGAATTTGTCAGAAAAACGGCTGACTCTTATTCCGGATTAACTGAAGAAGATCTTGATGAACTTTTCAGGGAAGTGGAGGAGGAAGTGAAAAAAATGGAGAATTAATTCAACTTTCGTAAGGGAAAGAAGTAGAATTAGGATTTTTGGGAAGAAGATTATTATAAAGAATTTTTGGGAATATGAAGATCAAACGTCTTTTAATACGCAATATAGCTTCAATAGAGCAGGGTGAAATTGACTTTGAGAATGGACTCATTGACTACGAATCTGGCAAACCTGCATCGCTATTCCTTATCACCGGGGATACCGGATCAGGAAAGTCGGTGATTCTTGACTGCATTGCCATGTCATTATATGGCACGACACCCCGAGTAAAGAGTGTCAATGGTGTGAAAAACAATGTCTATCGTAACAGCGACGGAGAAGAGATTGCAGTCAACGACATCACTCAGTATACCCGTATCGGTATTTCTTGGAAAGATGAATGTTATTCGGAACTCTCTTTTTCAGGCAATGATGACATTGATTATATAGCTCGATACTCTCTTGGCAGGACAAGCCATCGAAACTACCGCAAACCCGAATGGACTCTTAAAATTGGTGATTCTGAGATCATCGAAAACCGTAAGGATGAGATCAGGGAAAGGATACTCTCAGCTGTCGGACTGACATTTGAACAATTTAGCAGAATGGCTATGCTTGCCCAGGGACAGTTTGCAACATTTCTTACAGGCAAAAAGGAGGAACGTGAACGGATTCTTGAGCAATTGACTGCCACAGATATATTTTCCCGCTATGGAGAAGCCATCTCAATTATTTATAAGAATGCTAAGCAAGAAAGCGATACGAGCAAGAAGATTTATGAGGAGTTCAGAAAGAATATTCTTGACGACTCTACGCGGAAGGAATTGACCGCAGAACAATCGGAAAAGAATGCCTTAGCTACTACTTGCCAGTCAGCAACTGAAAATCTACGTAAACGCATCCTCTGCACTGAAGCTATCATCAAGGCTGGAGAGTCAATCAACGCTTTGAACGAGGAATCTGCAAAACTCAAAGCTATTGAAGAAACTCCGGAATATAGGAAGGATAGTAAGATCTTGCAACTTTGGGACGCTACGACAAGCCAACGAGAATTTCTTTCTGACAAAATAAAGGCTTATGACAAATTGGATGCCGACAAGAAGTTGCTTCAAGAAAAGAAATCTGAATTCAACTTTTTGTCGGGCGATTTAGCGACACGAAAAGAGGCTGCCAATGCTCAATCTGAACTTCTTGAGCAAAAGAAACTTTGGATTGACAGCAAAGAACCACTGAAAGAACTATTTACAAATTCAACTGTGGTGATTTCAGACATTGACCGATTTGAATCGACATGCGCTGAGATTGGCAAGAAAGAGAAAGCATATATTAATGTCAAGGCTGCAATTGACGAACTAAACAAAAGCATCCTATCGCTAAAAGAGGATGCTTCGGCCAAGAATAAGGCGTGTCTGGACTGCGAGGAGCAAATCAAACAGAAAACTCAAGAACGAGAAGACCTTAATCCTACATCGCTTCGCAACGAAAAAGAAATAATGATGAAGCGAGAGTCTGCTTTGAATGATCTCTCTTCTCGATTAGTCGCTATTGAGAGTGAAAGGCAAGACTTCGACAAAGCTGAAAAGGAAACTGCAGAAATTGCTCAGCAACTTTCAGAACTAAAATCAAAAGCAGACAAGGCTTCGGAAGAAAGCACAAGATTGGAAAAAGAGAAGGATGCCGCAGATAGTCGATACAGGACTATGCTTATGAGTGTGAAGAAAAATTTCGAGCTGATTCGCAAGCAGCTCGTAGATGAACACGCTTCTAACTGCCCCCTATGCGGACAGTCTATTAAAGATCATCTTCATGAATGGAGCAGCAAAGAATATTTTTCGGGTATATTGTCTCCCCTTGAAAAGGAAAAGAATAAATGCGACATGGCTTACAAGGCTGCTAAAAAGAAGGCTGATGATGCTGTTAAAGATATGAACACTACATCCGGAAGTCTTAAAGCGAAGGAGGACGATCTTAAAAAAAGAAAGAAAAGCCTTAACAAAAATGAGAAAAAAATCAGAGAAATTATCCTGTCGCTCGAATTAGAAAATTCTGAAAATCTTGCGAGCCTCATTGCTGAGGAAGTCTCAGTTATAAAAGATAGAATCGAAGTTGTCTCTAAAAAGCTGGAGCAAACCGATAGATTGCAGAAGGATATTGATTCTCTCTTAAAGAAGAAATCAACTCTTGACAATGACTATTCAGTGGCTAATAATACTCTTCATGAAGCGCTGAATACTTTAACACAAAAGGAAGAAGAATATAAACTCATCATAGAAAGAATATCTGAACTGATCAAGGAAAAGGAATCTCTGAAGGAAAAAATCACCCGTATATTAAAAGATTATGCTGATGACTGGCATTTCAAACCAGCTGAAGTTACAAAATGTCTCAAAAAAGATTCCAAGGAGTATTTGGATAAGACAACATCTTATTCTAAAGAAGAAGAAGCACATAGCACTCAACTTAAAACGCTTCAATCCATAGAATCAATACAAGAAACTCTTACTTCCATTCTTGAACAGATTGAGCCCTTGGAAGAAGATACTTCATTTGATGATGTCAGCTCTTTTAGCCTTAGCATGCTCCAGGAGTATTGGCACAATTTCCATATCGAGGTTTCAGGAATCAACAATCGAATTCTGGATAACACTTCAAAGATTTCTGAGAGTGATAAAAAACTTGAAGAATATTATCTATCAAGTGGAATCTCTGAAGCTACACTCCGGCAATTGCTCGAAGCTGCTG
>CAMWLX010000473.1 GCA_947175225.1 uncultured Porphyromonadaceae bacterium | reverse complement strand
ACTCCTCCGCATGCAAACGGTCGCGGGTATTATCTACATCAAATGCTATTGAAACCGCAACCGGAAGCACTCTCACCGGAGAGTCTTGACAGCCAACAACCTCTGGAAATCGCTTAGAGACGCAGGCTCCAACCCTAATTCAGGGATGACGCTCATTATTTTCCCCGACAATCCATAAAGACCTGCCGAAACGACCGTGCCTTCCTCAAAAGGTTCCCCACCATAACGATAGTCAATCACTTCCCCATCAGCATTCACTCTCGCATATAGCGGACTCTCATCCTCCACAAACCGTGTCAATCCCATAAGAGCCACATCAGACGGCGACTCTTCTACGGCATTTACATAATCTTTAAATTCGTTTGTAGGGAATATAGCGTCGCAAGTCATTGCAATAAACTTCCCATCAATCCCTTCGGAGGCAGCCTTCAATGTGCAGTAGGAATTATCTGTAATGATCGGCCGTGTAATCACCGGCAACCCCTCCGAGCGAAGCTCTTCAAGATAATCTATCAGCATCTGCATCCGGGCATTTGCCCCTACATATATATGCTCTGCCCCACATTTCATAAGCGTATTGATCAGCACCCCAATCATAGGTTTGCCAAACAAAGGCACCATTGGCTTAGGCACTTCATATCCCTCTTTCACAAATCTTGAGCCCAATCCCCCGGCTAATATCACAAAATCCATATTTATTTTTATACGTACTAATGCATTATGAATTCTCATTAAGTAAGTCCGGCCGTAAAGCCCGTGTCCGCTCCAGAGCCTGGTCCAGCCTCCATTGCGCTATCTTAGCCTCATGACCGCTCAGAAGCACATCAGGCACTTTCCACCCATTATACTCCGACGGACGGGTATACACCGGAGGAGCCAACAGATTATCCTGGAATGAATCTGACAACGCCGACTGCTCATCGCCTATAGCTCCCGGCAGCAACCTAACGACAGCATCCACCACACAAGCCGCAGGAAGTTCTCCCCCCGTCAGCACATAATCTCCAATAGAGATTTCTTTGGTCACGAAATGCTCCCTGATACGATAGTCGATCCCCTTGTAGTGTCCGCAAAGTATGATTATATTATTGAGCAACGACAGGCTGTTTGCCATCGGCTGGTCAAAAATCTCACCATCAGGAGTCATGAATATCACTTCATCATAGTCTCTCTCTGCCTTAAGCTTCGTTATGCAGGCATCTACAGGCTGGATCTTCATCACCATGCCGGCCTCTCCGCCGAAAGGATAATCATCTACTTTCCTATGCTTGTCAGTAGTATAATCCCTAAGATTATGCACATAAATCTCGGCAAGTCCCTTTTCTCTTGCCCGCTTCACAATCGAGCAATTAAGCGGAGACTCCAGCATCTCCGGCATCACAGTCAATATATCGATCCTCATTTTGTTTCTTCTTTATTATATTAACGCCCATTCCCCCCATTTTTATCATAGGGAAAAATGGGGCGTCCTTTCACAAGGGCGCCCCCATTATCAGGAGGATGTCTGCACCCTCCATTGGAAAAAGCTATCAATCGATTTCTTCATCTGCCTCATAGCCACCCATCTCGCGGATCGCATTCTTCAGCATGACATACTGCTGGAAGAGATGGTTGACAGGCACTTCTCCCTTGGTGTAGTCGTGCATCGGGCTCTTGAGGAAGAAGCTCAGGAAGCGCTGGATGCCGCTGCGGCCTGCGCGTGCTGCCAAGTCGCTGAGCAATACGAGGTCAAGACAAAGCGGAGCAGCAAGGATAGAGTCGCGGCAGAGGAAGTTGATCTTGATCTGCATCGGATATCCCATCCAGCCGAAGATGTCAATGTTGTCCCATCCCTCTTTGTTGTCGTTGCGTGGGGGATAGTAGTTGATGCGCACCTTGTGGTAGTATTGCGTGTCTTCATCGTTGCCGTGGCCATAGAGATCAGGCTGATCTTCAGGAACGAGGATTGACTCGAGAGTAGAAAGTTTTGAAACCTCCTTTGTGCGGAAGTTAGCCGGCTCATCAAGCACAAGACCATCGCGGTTGCCGAGGATATTGGTAGAGAACCATCCTGAAAGACCAAGACAACGGGTGCCGATGATCGGAGCGAAACCGGACTTAACGAGTGTCTGTCCGGTCTTGAAGTCCTTGCCTGCAATCGGCATGCCGGTCTGCTCTGCGAGTTCCCACATAGCAGGAATATCGACAGTCGTGTTAGGAGCGCCCATGATGAAAGGAGCGCCTTCCTTCAGCGCAGCATAGGCATAGCACATCGAAGGAGCGATCTTCTCCTTGTTGTCTGCCTTCATAGCTGCTTCAAGAGACTCAACGGTAGCGTGCACTTCCTCATCTACCGGGACATAAACCTCAGTGGAAGCAGCCCAAAGCACTACGACACGGTCAAGACCCTTTTCTTTCTTGAAGTTGCGGATATCTTCGCGGATTTGCTCTGCCATCTCCCAACGAGTCTTCCCTTCCATCACGTTGTCGCCATCAAGACGCTTAGCGTAGTTCTTGTCGAAAGCTGCCTTCATCGGCTTAATAGCCTCGAGTTCCTCTTTTACTGGGTTGATGTCTTTCTCTTTGAGCACTTCAGCATTGATGGCTGATTCATATGCATTTGCAGGATATACATCCCATGTTGCGAATTCGATATCGTTGAGATCAGCGAGAGGCACGATGTCTTTGTAGTGGAGATATTTCTTATCTTCTCCTTTGCCTACGCGAATCTTATCATACATGCACATTGAGCCAACGGGCTTGGTAAGACCTTTGCGTGTCATAAGGACACCGGTCATAAATGTTGTGGCTACGGCTCCATTGCCAACCACCATCACACCCAATTTGCCGTTGGGCTTTTCTGCTTTTGTTGCCATAATTTCTGTTTTAGTAGCGTATCCCAAAGGATACACCTATTTTTTATAATTGATATTATTAATTTTTTACACTGGCTATTGTGTTTTTTTTAAAATTTAATCTCAAAGTGGATTATTCTTTTTCTGTGGTGTGTTATATTTTATATGGTGGGAGCATAGAACCTGTAAACAACCTAAACACGCCTC
>CAMWLX010000472.1 GCA_947175225.1 uncultured Porphyromonadaceae bacterium | reverse complement strand
ATGTTGTACCGGACCGAATTGACATAAAGCCTAAAAATTTCTATAATTTCGTAGCCAAAAGCTATGATGTCATTATAGCCATGATCACGACAATATATATTCTTGCAGCCATAAGTGTAGTGACCTCTATGGCGGCAATATATGCCGGAGTCTCGCTCGACACCCGCAGGAGAAGGAAGGAAATGGCTTTGCGGAAACTCAACGGTGCCGGGCCCAAGGTGATAGCTATGATATTTACACGCACATATCTGTGGATCTTATCAGTCGCAGCCGTCATTTCTTTGCCTATATGCTTCATAGCATCAGAAACTTTGCATGGCACTATGTTTCCGGCCCTCAAGTCAGACAGCTTTGTGATTGCCTATATCTTAGGTTTGATGCTCATCATAGCCATCACTGCCTGCACCATCGCCTGGAAGATCCGCGACATCATGCACGCCGACCCCATCGAATACCTCAAGGAATAATTACGGGTCAATCATGATAGCACCATCAGCGCAGTTCAGGTCGGAGACCTGATGATCATGACAAAACCCCAGACTTCAGTCTGGGGCACCCATAAAGAGAACTCAGTAGCCTCGGAGAGGCGCTTTATGGTAGATAAAAAGAATAATTATGCATTAAGAATCATGAATTAAGATGTTACTACACTGTATACGGATTTCCCTCAGGAACATCAGCAAATACAAGACTCAAACAGCCATCAGCATAAGCGCGATGGCTGTCAGTCTGACATTGATGGCAATTGTGTCATCAATAATGCTATCATTCAAAACGCCTCCTTTGCTCAGTCAACCATATTCCGATAGGGTCGAGCAGTTCGCAAGGAGTGAATACTCACGGACTATTTCTCAAAATGATAGAGATTTGATCTTGGGACATCAGTTTAAGAGCGTAAATGAAATGCATATTAATGCATCAAGTCTTTTCAGCATTGCGGTTTCAGCAAATCCCTCGGGCAAGGAGGAACATTCCATGATAGCTTACGGGAGTTTGAGTGAGCCTGGATATCTCAGATTCCTTGGTGAGAAATCCATCTATTCAGGAGAAAGACTCGGTGAGTTCAAAAGCAACGAAGTGGTGATAACCGATTGGTTGGCAGAGAAACTGTTTGAAGGAGAGAACCCGATAGGACAGACAATTTCTTTAAATTCCCCATATATCAGGGATTTCACAGGTCTTGATGATGGCTATGTTATTGTAAAAGATGTCATACGGAGACCCTCTTCAAACAATGAATTTATGTATCCCGATCAACATATCTTCCTTTTTACTGAAGACATTCCGCCATTTTATGCGTGCGAATTGTATTTTGTATTGCGTGAGGATACCGACAGAGAGGAACTTCAAACGGAATTGGAAAATCTTTTTCCTGATAATGAGTTTGTCTTACTCAACGTCAAAAACAAATATGATGAATCTAAATATGAGCTAATCAGGAAATGTATCATACTTTTTATGTTTATCTTTGTCCTGGTATCGTTTTCCAACTATCTCAGGCAACAGATGCAGCTCTTTCGGTTGCGTGAAAGGGAAGTTGCACTCCGTACATGTGTCGGTAGTCAACCGGCATCTCTGTTTTGGCTTTTTGCAACCGAAATACTTATCGTGTTAATAATTACTCTCGCTTTGGCATTGACGCTAATTTTTGTTGTAGTCGGTTTTCTGAATTCAAACTATTATACTCTGATTGAAGAAAGCACTTATAATTTCGACAATTCCTATCCCATTGCACTTATCTCAGCTGCCATACTCATGGCAATTGGCATGATCGTTGCGATCATAACGGTAAGGAGAATACGTCGCGATCAGACAGGACTTGCCCTAAGGATGAAACCGCGACCCAAACACCGACTCCGTAATGTAGGACTGACCGTGCAGATGACGATAAGCATTTTATTCTTATGGCTGACATCGTTGTATTTCCTCTCTATTGACTCAATCAAGGATATGTATGGCATACCTGAAGATGTCGATAGGTACAAGAGAGCCTTGTATATTTTAAAACTTTCTTCTGACCCGGAATATTCAAGCAAAGTTTTTAATCGTATTGACACTCTTGACTGTGTGGAAAGAGTATTCAAGTTATCTGTAGATGGGTTTACTCAATTTGATCCTGATGAAGGATTCCCTAATATGTCATATTATGATGAATTGTTTCAGAATAGCGAGGATATCGAAGACTTCTTTGACTTAGAGATAAATGAACTTCCCGGGAAAGTGAATCCGGATAGGTATGTATTGATAAGTGAAGACTTTAAAAAGATGCTTATTGACAAGAACCTATGGAATGGCAAAACAGTGACATTACCAAACAGAGCAAATGGTGAATATGAAATAAAAGGTGTTTTTGACAAGATTCCATTTAAAGAAAATTTCAATAGCAAGGCCGTGATTATAACTGACCGTCATGCTCAACGTAATCAGTACGGAGTGGAATTCAGCCGTTTCATACTTCCAAAGGCTGGAAAGCAAAGTGAAGCAAAGTCTGCTATAGATAACATTATCAGGGAAGAGGTACCGAATCGTATAGACATAATGACCGACAGTTATTTCAATTTATATGCACCTCGCGAATACAGTATGGCAAGTGCCGTCATAACTATCATCTATATCCTCTCAATAATAAGCCTCATCACCACTATAGCAGCGGTGTATTCAGGAGTCTCGCTCGACACCCGACGCAGACGCAAGGAGATGGCTTTGAGAAAACTAAACGGAGCTACCCGCAAAGTGATTGCCTTGATTTTTGTGCGTACATATATAGTGATTATTGCAGTGGCTGCCGTGATCGCACTCCCGTTAGGGTTGATAGGCATTCCAAGACTCGTTGAATTAGACATCGCATTCGAAGTCTATACAACGAGCATAGTACCCCCATATCTCTTTACAGTACTCCTAATCATAGTCGTCACCACCCTCACAATCGCATGGAAGATCCGCGACATAATGCACGCCGACCCCATCGAATACCTCAAGGAATAATTACGGGTCAATCACGATTGCACCATCAGCGCAGTTCAGGTCGGAGACCTGATGATCATGACAAAACCCCAGAC
>CAMWLX010000471.1 GCA_947175225.1 uncultured Porphyromonadaceae bacterium | reverse complement strand
CTTCTATATAGATAACAATCCAACACCCTATTTTTACTATTTAACTCAACTTTCGCATAAAAATTAACCTGACTTTCGCATAAAATTAAGGCCCCGTCTCATAAAAAATGGGGCCTAAGATAGCAAGTCGGCTCCCGGAAGCTTTCAACTTCAATAAGGCATCACATAATGAAGTATTCCTTCGGCAAAACTTCCTTTTTCATAAGGCTGATAACTGAACACCACTCCACCATTCACAAGCGCCGGACGCGGGTAGACATTCCCCTTGTAGTTATCATACCGGATTCTCTCTGAAGCATCCATTTCCCCTTCTTTCCCGAGATCTGCGGTATAGTTTGTCTCCCGTCCATCATCCGCCAGATACCTTTGGTTGATTTTCTTTTCCAGGCGCCCCATCACTTTCTTGAACTCAGTATCATCATACAGGTCTTCAATCCCGAGTATCCTCCCTGTTGCAGCGTCAAAGGTAAGATAATACTCATACATCATCCCATGCACTCCGCCGCCATAATGATACGCATAAAACCTATAGGTGATAAGTTTGCCATCTTCACTCCTCCACTCCGGAGACATTTCCAACATATATTCATACGTCGGAATCCAGCCATCATCTTTCCCATATTCCTGTCGGTAAAGTCGCTCAAATCTCTTTGCAAAATACTTCCCTATTTCTTTAGGGGAAGCAGCCGCAATGTCAAGCCCTTTATATACCTTCGGATTGGATTTTACCCTCTTGTATTCTTCTATGTAGCTTCTCTTACTTTCAAAATCATTGAATATCATATCGACATCCGCATTCAATACTGCGGCAATATACCCATTTAGCCACTCCGGAATGCTATCGGGCAAATACGCATTGAATTTGAATTTAGTCGTCATCCCCGATCCATTGAGACTGAAATTATTACTTGCACTATAATTCTTGATCCCTTTTGGAAGCAGATCCAACATCGGATTAAGAGTCTTTGGCAATTTAGTGATATCATATCTCACCGTATCCACTCCTATTGCCACCTTAAGTGTCTTCGCATTAGCGGTAAGATCTCCGGTTCCCAACTTCACAATGCAGGAATCCAATGCCACACTGTCATTATAGGATGTGATTTTGACATTCGAAAGTATATCCACTTCATTTTCATCATAGAGACTCTTATACATATAAACCTTATTCCCTACGACTGCCAAAGTATCTCCATAATCCTCACCAGGCTCATATTCTTGCTGTTCGTTATCCTCATTGTCTTCCCCTATCTCAAGTTGGGATAGGGGAATCAAGTGGGTATCATTATGCCGCTGATTGGCATTTTTGCTCCCACAGGAAGCAAAAACGCCAATCATTGCCAAAATTACCATTGCTTTCAAATGATTGCTCATGTCAAATCTCTTCGTCTTCTTTGAAATAATCATTTGCCATCTCCTCTATGTCTATTTTTTTAGAGAGCCTGCTAAAGAAACGATGGCGCGACTTCGATTCTTTCTCAAACATCTGGCTCGTACCCATTGGATTAGCAGAAAACGACAATGTATTAGTGATCGCGATTGTCGATGCTACTTTCTCCACATCCTGATTTGCACCTATATAGGTAAAAATCCATCCCTTTGCTTTCAGAGACTCCACAAGAGCCTTTATCGAAGCGCCATTATACTCCCGCGATGCATTCTCATATCCATCAGTAATTATTGTCACCAACACTACATCTACATCAGCAACGCTTTTCTTTAGATTGGTAAGAGCATTTCCCATTGCGTCATACAGTGGAGTCGCGCAACTCGGCTGATACTGACGGTCGCTCAGTTCCTCTACCCTGTGAGCACTTGCCTTGTCATAGATAGTCTTTATCTCATCGGAATTGAATGCTACAAGAGTCACATAATGCTCCTGATCCTGATGTTTCTTTTGTGCCGCAATGATAGTCTGTACTGTCTCGTTCACTCCGTCGATAGCCTGCTTTTTGATGCTGCTCATCGATCCGCTCTCATCCAATATGATGAGATTGAATACTCTCTGCTTCATAATCAATATTATTTATTACATAATCAACTCTTCCCCTTAGTATCCCTAATCCCCCTAAGAGCCTCTAATCCCCTTCCCCTAAAGAAGACTCTTCTAGTTCCGACATCAGCCTTATTTCTTCCGCGATTTCAGGATATCTGTTCAAAAAGCGCCTTTTTGCCGTCACCATGCTCTTAAGTCCCATCTCGAGCAGATATTCTATATCTTCCTCCTCCTTATAGAAAAACTCAGAGCTGATGGTGAGCTTATTTTCTTTATTTATATAAAGCTTGACGTGCAGCAAGTCGCCTGTCAGTTCATTGCATGTCTTGATAGCAGCGGCCATTTCTTCTTCGTTGTCTGCCGAGAACACTCCCTCAAGATTGAGGGCAATGGCATCTGAATCATCATTACCGTATGCATTCCCTTGGATGTAGCTCATTTGATAGCGAAACACTAATCCGGTTTCATTCTCTGCCAACACCGGAAAGTTCCATTTATCCAAAACCTGCTTTATCAATTCCTTACCCGTTCTTTTCATCGTCGTCTCTTATTTTAATAACACTTCAACTCTCAACTTTCTCCTGCGAAAGTTGAATTAATAATTTTGTGGAAGTTGATCGCTGCGCACATTAATACAGTGATAATATGCTCTATAAGCTCCGGCTTCACTTCATTCTCTCCTACATAATGGACATAATTTATCCACACACTGTTGTCGCCTACGATATACGACTGCACATATTTAATTTTCCCACCGAGCTCAATGAGTGCCTTATACACTGCCTCCCTATTCTCATCAGTAATCTCGAATATATTCGGCATGACAAAGTTGACACTCTCAGTATCCTCGACATCAGTATAGATCAGGAATCTCCCTTCATAATGGATTTGGAAGCCAAATCCTTCCATTTCAATGGGAATGAACCCAAGAACGTTCAATGCGTTCAAAACATCTTCTTTTACCATCTCTTCTTCCTATTTAATTATATTTTACCACTCTTATTTATTCAATATAAATCCCAATCCTCCTATCCCCTAAATCCCTTAATTCCCCTAAGTCCCCTAAG
>CAMWLX010000470.1 GCA_947175225.1 uncultured Porphyromonadaceae bacterium | reverse complement strand
AATCTTCTATCTTAACAAGATTACCATCTTCCCAATAATAGTAATTCTCCCATGACCAAGGTCTGTCTTCCTCCCAATTATCACCTGATTTATTCCACTCAGTATGCTTAATCCAGTTTAAAAGATTGTCAAGGGTATAGCCGAACTCAAGGCAATATTTCTTTTCAAAAGAATACATGTCTCCACCTGCCTCACTGAATAAGCCATCGCATGATACGGCACGTCCTTTCTCTAAATGAAGTTCATCTATAATTGTACGTATTGCATCCTCATAATATCCATCTTGACTCATAGTATAATCTTTAATTACATTATGAGTAGTAATCTTAATCAAGTCTTCTGACACATACTCGTATGTAATAATGAATGATTCATTTTTACAAGCCCTCTCATATGATATAACTCTACCGTATGAGTCATAAGTGAATTGAGAGTTATCCGTACCTGTATCACAGATTATTGATTTGATCTGCATGAATACTTCATGAGACGGCTCTTCCTTGCTACATCCTGTCATGAAAAGACAGGCGATGAAAAGAAATGGAATTAAAAAATTCTTCATACACTTATTATTTTTATTTGGTTTTCTTTATATGAAGTTGTTTAGACTATAGTGCATTGATAGGTACCTCGGCTGTACACACGAAATTATCGGCAAGTCCGTAATCGGGTTCGCCATGCACAGCGTTTCCGGAGTAGAAAAAGTCATTTACTCTGCTATCACTCATAGTGCGTAAAAAGAGGTAGTTTTACAAAATTACGCACAATATATGAAATTTGACACGTTTTTGGCCGGAAATCGCTTCGGACAGGGCAAAATATACACCTGGGTGTATATTTTTTAGAAAATCACCGACTTTTGCCAAGTTTTTTATGCGGCTCAGGCTGTATGGGTTTATCTATGGATACTTAAATCTCTAATATAGCGTCTGGACGGAATGTCAAATGCTCATTATTAAATACATATCCAAGCTGATTGCTGACACATAAAGTATTGCCTATTCGCATATCTACGTTGTAGTGGGAATGTCCGTATATCCAATAGTCTATTCCGCTTTTCTCAATGTAATCAGCCAATTCCACAGCAAACGCTCCGTTGGCTTTGCTGCCTTTGAATTTAGGACACAGCATCCTGAAGGAGGGGACGTGATGACTGACAACAATTTTGTGATCTGCGTCGCTTTCAGTGACGGCAGTCTTTACAAAATCGAGACATCTACGATGTTCTTTATTGAAATCTGCAAAAGTCAATAATTCCCCCTGAAATAGGATTCTTCGGAAATCTGAAATAACCTGTTCGGTAAATGATGCTTCTTTCAACGGAATGTGAGACCACAAAGTTGATATGATAATATCCATGTCTTCAATGGACACTACACTATTGTAATAAGCCGCTACATTATGCCTGATCTGAAGCTTATATCCGTTGTTCAAAGTGGAAATGTCAAAGAACTTGTAAAACTCATGATTACCCATCGCTACGATGACCTTTTTAAAGTTCTCTGATGCCCAGTCCCAGAATGGGTGAGCCTGGTAATTCTGATTCCCAAGATAGCCGATGTCGCCTGCAAGAATAAGAATATCGCCTACCACCTTCAGCGGATTGTGCTTCATGTAACTGGCATTATCCCGAAATTCAAGATGAAGATCGGAAGCGTATTGTATCTTCATTGTTCTAATGTAAACAGTTCATTCAATTGATTCAGTAATTCCATAACTACCGTTTCTTCCGTATCAAGGGACTTCGCCAATGAATGAATAAGGTCATCGCCTTCTTCACGTATTTTCTCAACAAAATCCTGTACGCAGTCGATGATAGATTGGGGTGAGATAACGGGATAAGCCTCAATAATTACGGCATTCTTCATTACATCTGACCGATGTTTCTTAATATTGCTTCGCTCGGGTCTGTATCCTGCTTCCTTAATGAACTCCCAGAACTTATTTCCAAATTCTGGCGTCATATTTTCTACCACAACAATCATATCGATGTCGTGGGTGGCTCTTGGACGGACTACCGTTCCGGTCATAACAATGTCGCAGGCTGTTCCGCCTATTATCACATAATTGTCTGAAAAGTTGGCAAACGCCTCTTTGAATTTATCTAAACCAACCATTTGAAGTTATTGATTATCTGTTCTATTTCTTCTTCGACCCTTGGGTCATAATCTTTTTTCATGGATAATACCAACGATAGCGGATCCACCCATTCTGCGGTTTTGTTTTTGTGACTTACCACGGGATATTTCCATATCTCGATTATTATGTCTCCGTCAAACTCATTTGGATTGACTATGTAATCGTCACTCATGATTTGTCTGTATTCTCCGGATGTCATCATGATCCACTTTTCGGGGTCTCGGTTCAGCATTGAATAATGAGCCAACGCATTAATACCACATACAGGAAACTTTTTTTCAGCATTTAGTGCATCGCAATAAATCTTCTTTTCTACTGGATCAATCAAATACTTACCCGCTTCTTCCCATAACAGTTTACCGGCACTCTTAAACCGGATAGCGTTGCTTCTTACATCGATCGCCACCTTCTCACACAGACCTACGTCAGCAAGGCAAGTGAGACCGATGGATACACTTTCGTATGAGTAAGGCATAAGTGAAGCAATGGCCTTGGTGGATTTTCCGTTTATATTCTCAATCTCCAGATGGTATAGCAATATGTATTGCGCTACGGGAGTCAGTCTGTCAGGAATTTTCCTCGATGTCACCTTTTCCATGGCTACCAACATCGGAAGATTCGCATACTTGTCGGACATTATGAAGTACACATCCTTTTCAAGGAGTCTCTGACGTTCATAACCAGGTCCGGGAGCCAATATGAATACCACAGGAATTCCAAACAGCTGCATCAGTCTTTTCGAAATGATAGCACATTTCTTTGGAGTGGGATTGACACCTTTAGATTTTACGAAAAGCAGTTCTTCTCCCCTGAAAAACCCATCGAAGAAATCAAAAGTAAGCTTCTCACCCATATTGATTCCCTTAAGTTTGTCCGATGGACGCTTTATAAGATCAACCGTCTTTCCTAATATACTGATATGGTTATCTATCATTATAATTT
>CAMWLX010000469.1 GCA_947175225.1 uncultured Porphyromonadaceae bacterium | reverse complement strand
CAAAGCTGGTAACCGTCACCCCGACATTCGGCGGCGAGAAATTCCCGATTGACGCGCGACTCTCATTCCGCACGGATGCTGACGGCAATGTCAAGGTCGTTCCCCACTTCATCCACAAGGAGCCAAAACTCGATAAAGCCTATAAAGGGCACGAGTTTACTCCGGAGGAAAAGGCTGCCCTCAAAGAGACAGGCAATCTCGGCAAGGTTGTGGAACTGACTGACAAGACAACTGGAGAGAAAGTACCCTCATACGTAAGCATTGACAGACTTACCAATGAAATCGTTTCAGTACCCGTGAAATCTGTATTCATCAAGGATACAATCGGCACAACGAAACTGACAATGGCGGAAGTCATGCAGCTAAAGGAAGGCAAGGCCTTACCTCCTAAACAGATCGTAGCCCGTGACGGAAGAACCTATACGACGGTGCTTCAGGTATCTGCCGACCGCAAGGGAGTCGAGTTTGTTCCAACTGCAACCCGCCGTCAGGCTCAGGAAAAGAGTCAGGGAGAAGCGCAGTCTCAACAGCATGGTGAGAAGCAGGGACAACGAAAATATGATTGGCTCACCAAAGATGGATTCATCAAGCCCATAACTAAATGGGCTGGTGTCCCGATGACTCCTGAACAACAGGAGGCATACAAGAAAGGAGAAGTAGTTGAACTCAAAAATATGGTTGATAAGAAAGGTCAACCATGCACGGTTTACCTTCAGTTCAACTACGAGAAAGAACGTCCGACAACCTCTCTCAACGATCCCCGTGTCAAGGTTGCTGAGGAAAGTAAGACCCAGAAGGCCGTTAACAATGACGGTCTCACCAACGAGGCTACCAAGCATGTAGCCGAACCGCTTCAGAAATATCAGACCGCTCCTAAAAATGAGGATCAGATGAAGCAACAACGCAAACCTAAAGGACCCAAAATGTAGTCCTATAACCTGAAAAGCATCATCGGGAGGTCCGGAACTCCCGACTGCATTTCAAAGAATACCACTATATCCAGAATTATCCACCTTATTTATAAAAATCAAAAATGAAACATAAGAATCTCATAACCGTCGTTACTGACCATCAACTGACAGCAGACACCATCGCACAGGCGTTGGGCGCTACACACAAATGCGACGGTTACTATGCCGGAAACGGTTACGCCGTGACGTGGACCGGAGGCGAACTTGTCGAAGCCACTTTCTCACCTAATGAAAGCTTTGTACTCTCCACCACCATGAACGTGAAACATATCTTCGCCCACAACTTCAAGTTCACCATGCGTAACTATGATGAACTGTTAGGCTGGGAAAAGAGCGTGCAAGATTCCAAACAACTCGCCACAATTACCGCTCTTGTCAAGATGAGTAAGGTTGTTGTAAATGCAATGGCTCCAGACTTCAATGGTGAGACCAGCTTCCTCAGTCTCTACTATCTTATCGGATGCCCTGTTGAGATGCGTCGAGCTTGGCTTCCTGTCCTCAGAAAGCAGTCAATTATCAAGAGCGTTGAGAACGGACCCCGATACCCTGATAAATATGAGTCATGGCTCAAACGAGAGATGTATAATCTCATCGCCCAAGAGTCGGAGGCTGAAGCAATGATGCCCACTCCGGTTTTCGTTGAAAATCCCGTTGAGAATATTCCTGATGAATTGGCAAATTCTGGAATTGACGGTGTTTCGGAACTCACTCCCGGCTCTTCAACCATCCTTCCATATACCATATACAACCATACCAATAAGCCGACTTTGCTCAACCTTCCCCTTCTACTTGTAGAAGCGGCGGTCAATCTCAACTGGGAGCATGAAAAGACTGTTTCCACAGCTTTGATTCTCTACCGCAAGCGTCTAATCTCATATCCGATGGTGAGGCAGAACTACATTCCTGCCGAAATCTGGAAGCAGATGATCCACAACCGTGAGGTGCTTCGTCATAATCCCAAATGGGGAAAGCATGTCAAGGGCATAAAAGTATCGTCACGCCACAATTTCGAGGGCTGCGAGAATCCGTACTACGGTTTCGGTATCATCACCACAGGGATACATCCTGTAGGTCTTACTCGTGACGAGGAGCGTCTATACAATCTTATTGTCAAGCGAGTAATAGATGCATTCCGGCCATATAAGAGACGCAAAAGCAAGAAAAATCATCGAAAAAACGGCAAAATCTCTTGACCGTCACATATATTAACTATAAACATTCCTCCTGTGTCCGAAAGTTTTTGTAACTTTGCATTCAATTCAACGTCATAATGTTTTTGTTTCATTTTTGACGTGGATTTAGTGGTTGGACACTGGGAGGGATACCCGGTGTCCTTTGTATATCCACACATACACACCTGCGAAGGCCATCGGACTGAACCACTAAAATCCTCCAAAAATGAAATCTTTAGAATTAAAGGAGATGGACCGATTACGGGACTATCTTCTTAACCATTTGCGTGAACACCGCTTCCCTCAGGCTTACAATTCAAAGTTCGTAACTGAAAGAACAGAACAAGCCTACGACACATTCACTAATTCCCGTCTCGCAGGAAAAGATGTCACAATCGCACACGAACTGGCGATGCGTACACTTCTTGAAGGTGTGTATGTGTCCCGATGGGACGTAATTATGCAGGTCATAGAGGAAGATCTATGGCTTCGGATTCATGAGGAAGACCGCGAAGTCTGGGCAGCTCTTTTCCTCGATCTCCGTTACATCAACACCATCCTTGACGAATACGAGGTAAACGAGGATTTTCTTGCCCGAGGAACTTATTCCTCTCTCCAGCAACGTCTTCTTGGTGAAATGACAGAAATTCTTGACGGCTATGGCTTATAACCGTCTCCAGACCATGCGCGACAACATAGAGGCGATAAGGCTTGTCCTTCGCCTCGGTGTTGAGAAACGAACGGCTCACACTGCTGAGGAACGGGAAATTTTGCGGAAATATGCCGGGTTCGGAGGGCTGAAATGTATCCTGAATGATGCCAACGAGCTTGCTGATGCCGCAAAATGGAGTAAATCAGACATTGAATTATTTGCACCAACTGTAGAATTACGCCGTCTCATCCATGATTATTCAAAGGATGACCGCGAGTTTGCCCAGTATATGGA
>CAMWLX010000468.1 GCA_947175225.1 uncultured Porphyromonadaceae bacterium | reverse complement strand
CGTTTAGTTTCGCAAGAGCCTTTTCGCAATTTTCCATCATGTCTTTAGTGTTTATAGATGATAAAAATAAGAATGTCATGTTCAATATTACATGCTCATGCCCACTTGTTTCTCAAGTTTGGGCTTTTGAGAAATTGACAATGTTGTTAGTTCATTATAAAGATATTTGGCTGCGAGCTGCTCCTTGGTCGCTACTTTATGTTGAAAATACGATTGTCTGTCATCATAATTCAACTCTTTCGCAGGAGTCTGGCTGCCGTCTGCCATTTTTACTGATATTTCGTATTTGTTTGTCTCCTGATTCTTTTTAAGGAGTATGTTCTTTCCTTCGAAATTCATTCCCTCTGGAAGCTTGAATTGCTCATAGTGGGCTGCCAGTCCAAGCTTATCTCCAAAGTTTTTTATTATTAGTTGGGTTGGAGTTACCACTCGATTGAAGTAAGCGTCGAGATCTTGTTTAGAAGCATTGCAACTCATTTTCTTTTCGCCAACCTGAGCATAGAGACGATATTTTCCGTAATTTTCGTTTTCGGGACGATTTTCTTTGTAGACATTGAATTTCAATATCTGCTCATCTCCGTTAGCGGTAGTAATAGTTTTAGGAAGCTTGAATTCTGCAGCTGCAACTTTTTGCATAAGAACGGTAGGATAGTATTTCTGCATCATGTCCTTAACAGACGCTCCTTTTTCAGTGAATATCCTTTCTACATCGTTCTTGTCCATTACCTGAGGCTTCAAAGGCATTCCATTGATTCTTGCCGTGTAAAACCAATCTTCAGATTTATTAGACTTAAATGCATGTGCATGCGTGATTTTGTCACCATTGACAGTGACCAACTGCGGCTCCTTCTTCTCCTCTTTAGATTCAGAATTCTTAACTTTCGTTTCCTCCTTGTTTTCGGAGTCTTTTATTTTTTTCTCTTTCATATCAGAATTTTGTTGGTGAATATTTTCCTTATTGTTCAGATATGTTTCACATGCTTCCTTTAACTCGGTATAGAATTCCTTTCGTGTTTTAAGTAGTTCTTGTTTATAGGGTTCCCTCTCATCTGGATGATAGAGTCGAGCCTCCTGGTGCCAAGTTTCTTCCATATCCCAGAGGACTCCATATTTTTCATTAAGCTTGGATGGTAAAAGCTCCATTTGTCCAGATAAGAAATCGGCTGGATTCTTCAAAGACTCAACATAGTCTTTTATGCTTTCAGAATTAGACTTCGAGTAGGAAAGCTCTGGCTCTTGAACTACATTTGAAGTTATCGCTTTGTAATGTTCAACTGCATCGTTCAATATTTTCTCATATACCGACTGTACAGATTTAGAATCATAATCCAATTTTGCTCCTTCTTTTGATAAATCCTCAATTCGTTCCCAATAAGGCTTTAAAAATTCAGGCAAATAATATGGGTTACCTGTTCTGATATCAGTCTTATCTCTCAATGACTCCACATACTCTTTCATGCCAAGAGATTCCTTGGAGACATCAAACATGGAAGGATTAATGTGTTCATCATACAAAACAGCATATTCGGGAAAGAATTTATTCAATTGCCCATGGATTGAATCGTAAAATGCAATTTTTACGTTAGCTAATTCTTTAGATTCTTCGGCACGTTGTTCCATGCTTTTGAACTCTCCACAATATTCATAATGTGCGAGTTGTTTCTTGTATTCTATAAAAGAATCGTAAATGGTTTTATTGTCTTTCCAATGATACTCTCTCCCGATGACACCTGATAGTAAATTTTGAGGGTCATTCAAAGACTGATAGTAAGCTAATATTGCATCCTTTTCAGAAAGTATATATTTTGATTGTCTAAGTTCAAAAAATGAATCATCTATTCCTTTATAAGTTTCAGGAGAATATTCTTTAACTTTGTACTTCAATACATCATAAAATCCAGCATTGGCAAGCATGGCTTTATCACAATCATCTCTTTTGGCAGCAGCATTGTCATAATTGTTGTTTTCTAATCTTTGAGAAGGTTCCGATATGTAATTATACCAAAAACTAAAGTTGTCCTCCTTGATGTCTTTCAATATTTTCAGGTCCCCAGATAAAAGGTCACAAGGATTGCTTAGACTATCCACATAATCTAATACAGCATCTTTAGTGTCGTATTGATTGAAAGCCTTTTTCAATCGAGATGATAATTCTGCCATAAGAAATCATTTGATAATCAATGAGAGGATTGCTATTACCGTCGCATACTTGCGTTCTGGGCTTGCATTGGCTTCTGCTTCAGGCTTTCCGGATATCTTTCGTTGTTGACGATCTGCTGGAATTCCCATCTGTTTTCATCTGTTTTTACAACTCCTACATATTCCGGGTGCAGAATATCAAAAATCATTTTCTGCTGATATTCCCAATCTTTCATATCTCCTTTCAGAGTCTTGAAACGTTCTGGATCTTTCAAATCAAGTCCAACTGTCACTTGTTCCCCTCCTACATTAAGCTCCACCGGTTTCCCATTGCGGATTTGGTTCTTCTGGTTGGTCCCAAGTTCAATATCCAGCACTTTTTCTATCTCCTTAAGATGTTTTTCCATTTCCATATCCTTGTCCGAGACCCGTAAAATGCAGTTAGTATCTGGATCACGTTGAATGTATTCACCATCAACGTGAAGAACCGCACCTTTTTTCAAATCCTCAAAAGAGGTGCCTAAAAGCTGCATATCATTTTTAAGTTCGTTAAGCACCGGGTAGACCATAAGTTGTTGCCGTCCTCTTTCGTCAAGTACTGTCTGAAGTTTCATAGGCATTTCTACCACCATACCATTTTCCAGTTCTTTGCGTGCGCAAATCACAGGAGTCATTTCTCCCGATTGCAGTGCATTCTTAAATTCTTTTGGCAATTGCTCAAACACTTCATGAGTGATACCCAGAAGTTCAAGCTTATTGAATGGGATGTTTTGTTCTTGCATCTGACTTTAATTTTGAAAAATAATATGCTCAGATCCCTTTTATTCAGGAATCTGTTACAAAGTTATATTAAGATTTTTTACGGATTCTACTAAAGAGAAGGGAAAAGGAACAGCTACATATCAAATTCCATAAAATCGTCTATAAATGCTAATTATTTTGGATAATTTAC
>CAMWLX010000467.1 GCA_947175225.1 uncultured Porphyromonadaceae bacterium | reverse complement strand
CAATGAGAGTTTGCCAATACCTTTCCTACCCATGACAGCTCTGCCAAGTTGTCGAGTCTTCGCTTCTCCATTTTTTCGCTTTTGGTAGCCTACGCAAAGAAATTTTTTATTTATATCCTCGGCGGTCATTCCGCAGCCATTGTCTATGATGGTTATGACATCTTCTTCTTGACTGCAATTAATTATAACTTCCGTGGCATCTGCATCCCATGCATTTGCAATTACCTCAGACAAGACAGCCGGGGTATTGCTGTATAAATTTAACCCTAAATGATTTAGTACATTTAGATCTAATGTCATTTTATACTTTTCCATATTCTTTGAGATGTTTAGAGATTGCAAGAGCTATAACTTCACCTAACTTAGGCGGAACTGCATTACCAATATATCTTGATGCTACTGTTAGGGAAACGGATTTCTCATCTTTGAAAAATTTGTAATCATAGGGGAAAGTTTGTAATAGAGCTGCTTCGCGAGCAGATATAGCCCTATCCTGTGACGGATGTCCAAACCTCCCATTGCCAATCCCAGTACACTGGGTTGTCATTGTTGGAGACGGTTCATCCCATTTCATGCGTCCGTATACACTACCAAAACTTTTGCCACCTTCTTTTTTGTGACATTCCAAAATTAGTTCTTCTGGCCATGATTTCCATCCACCACCTTCTGGCGTGGATTTGATTCGTCTTAAATTCAGCTCATTTAATGCACGACATTTGTGGAGAGGGTCATTCGGATCTTTCTGTCCAGCTGACAGTGGTGGCAGATTGCCAATAATATCTCTTACTGTAACATAGTCTTGCTTGCTATGTGTAGCGATCAATGGGGCAACTTTGCCTAATTTTGAAGCTATAAGAACCAATCTTTTACGAGTTTGAGGAATTCCAAAGTCTGGACAAAAGACCACATCACACCATACTTTATAACCATTATCTTCGAGAAGACCTATAAAATCTTCAAGAACAGGCTTTAGTTTAAATTTGCGAATAGCAGGGACGTTCTCCATAGTAACAATGTCAGGTTTAACCTCCTTAACTAGTCTGCCAAATTCATACAACAAGTCATATTTGTCAGGATCTTTCTCCTTGTTCTTGAAAGCGTAGGAAGAAAATGGCTGACATGGGGCACAGCCCGCGAGCACTTTTATTGCGCCATCTGAATAGTATCTGGATATATCCGTGCCTGTAACTTCTTTTATGTTTTTATAGATAAATTCTCCTCCGGTATTGGATTCATAGGCGTATTGGCATGTGTAATCCAAGTCAAATCCTGCAAGAATATGGAATCCAGCTGTTTTCAAGCCATAGCTCAAGCCACCTATTCCACAGAACAGGTCAACAACCTCTATGCGAGGTAGGCGCCCAGGGCGTTTATTCTTGAGCTTAGCCATGTTTGTTCGCTATTTATTCCTTTCATTAGTGTATATTATAGTGCAAAGTTAGTAATTTTATTTCATTCCCGAAAGTGTTTTGTCGTAATACTGCGACATGAATCATTAAGTATAGTTGCTGAATCCGAGTTTATTACCAGTAAAGACATGTAAGTTAAGCCCCGACAAGAGGGGGATTTCTTGTCGGGGCGATGGTCTGATGAGGGATTTGAAGTAAATGAGGAGAACTTGGGAGCTTCAACTAATTAGAAATTCTGTATAGTCGATAGCACGGAATGGAGGTGTCTTTGATTCGGTATTCTTTTTTTATGGCATCGTCAATTAGATTTTCAAATGCAATGTGACAGAAGCCAAATCGACGACAGTTTACGATGAGGAAGTTGTAAAGCTCAAGCTTTTCATATTCCTTCCATCTGGGATTATCGGTCTCATACTCCGAGATGATAATGATATCATCTGGGAGTTTGAGATAGTCATTGCTGTATTCCCAGACCTTAATTTGTAGACTTATACTATCAGAGAAATATCTGAATGTAGCTCCAAATTTGTTCCAATCGCAGATGACATTATCTTCGTTAGCATCAAAATGCGTTACGATATACTCCTTGAATCGCTCAAATAAAGAAATAATTCTGAACTCTCCGGATTTAGAGAGTAGGTTGAGCTTATTATAGGAAGGATTGGGAGTGTCTATGTTTTCCATAACATTACCAGATTGAATTAGATGTATTTTCGGGAGTCCATGAATCGGATGGACGAAAGTAGGAGTGTGTTCGCTCTGCATGTTTTTTACGCTCCATTCGGATCACAAGACGCTTAATACTGTCTTGTTCAGCTTTGGTTCCAACCATCATCGCTTCTTCTCGCAACATCATATTCCGGATGCCGTCTTGGTCATAGCTTACTCGTTCGTAGCGATACAGCCATTCCATTTTTCTGAATTTCTCGTTATTTGAGAACTCGTTGAAAAAGCCAATCCCGAATCCGATTGAGGCAATGAGAAGAATACCGAGTGACACAGAAACAGTCGTCTTTACCCAATTTGGGATGACAATCCACCAATGTCCGTTACTCATACGTTTCACATTTGAACGTATATCGTCAACCGCAGTTTTGAGATAATTGACCGCATGAGCATAGGTTTCAGTAATACCTTCTTTAATGGTTTTATCCACATTTTTGTATAGCTCGCTTTTAACGGCTGAGCTTAATCCGTCAACGATTGCTGCGGATATTCCTTCTGAACTTATTTTGTAAGTGGGAGGATTTTTTATCAATTCTTTGACCCGATTGACTGCCGGAATCACGCCATCTGTCAAAACACTTTCCATTCGTTCAGCATGAGCTTTGAGGTCATCGGTGGTGGCAGCGGTGAGCTGCGCTTGTTTGATTTCGGTACATTCGCCGGAGATGGTTGTGAGTTCGTCCGCAATGTTTCTGAGGAAGTCCTCAGGAGAGTTGTCCAGTTCTTGAGACATAATAAGTGGGGATTAAGGGTTATAAACTTCTGCCTTTTTTCTTCTTTCGGCGTTTCATTTGGCGGATGAAAGCCTCTTCTTCGGGGTCGTAGCCGGGCCCGACTTGGAACAGTCCTCCGAGTGCATTGCCGATGTTTTCGGCAACTTCGGCACTGGTCTGAACTGCTTTTTCGATTGGCGACGGCGTGGGTTTCTGCACCTGAGACTGTGGTTTCGCCTGACGGTTTTTGTT
>CAMWLX010000466.1 GCA_947175225.1 uncultured Porphyromonadaceae bacterium | reverse complement strand
CGCACTCCGTGCGCGTCATTAAGCGTCTTAAACTATATTAATTTAGTGACATTAACTCTTAATTGTAAATTTTTTAATTCGTAAATAAGTTTAAACAACTTCAATGACTAATTTTGCATTATGAATACAAACATTATAGAAAAAGACCGATTAATCCTTCCCTCATGGAAACCGGAGGATATTCCATCGTTCGCCACGATGAAAAGAGTAATTGTCATCGGCTGTCCCGGTGCAGGTAAAAGTACTTTTGCACGCAAACTTGCTGCTAAGACCGGATTGCCGATGCATTATCTTGACATGATTTGGCATCGGGTCGACCGAACTGTAATAGGACGTGATGAGTTTGACAGACAGTTAGACAAACTCGTAAATGAAGATGAATGGATTATCGACGGTAATTATGCACGTACACTTCCTATACGACTTACTCGTTGCGATACGGTGATCTTTTTCGATATCCCCTTGGAGGAATGTATTGAAGGTGCTAAATCGCGTCTTGGTAAGAATCGTGTCGATATGCCGTGGGTGGACGATGAATTAGATCCCGAATTCTTACAGTGGATTATAGATTTCCCTCGTGATATTGTTCCTGAAATTGAGCATCATCTGAAATACTTTGATAAAACCATAATCCGTTTCCATTCAAGGGAGGAGTCAGACAATTTTATTGAGTCGTTGAAATGAAAAAACGCCTAACACTGATAGTTATCAGCATTAGGCGTTCTTGAATGTATTAAGTATTATCGCTCAGTAACAGTCAATTACTATCAATATAAATCATTGATAATCAACTGATTACTTGCCGATGCAAACTGTATAAAAAGCTAACAAACAGCGTTTTAACGCCTTGTAATGTACAAATGTTACGCCCTTAAATTGCTCATTTTCAACGCATTTGCTGAAATTTGAGCAAAACAAATGCAAGTCGCTTGCAATCAAGGCTTTCGTATATCACACTTGTACCAGTAGATTCGTGTTTCCTGTTGACAAATCCGTAAGGATTCGCGTGTGGGCTTGAAGCGCATGTCAGCCGAAGGCTGGTGTTCAGAAGCTCGTAAGCCGGAGCCAAGCGGTAATCTTGCCCATTAAGAATCAGTGAGAAATTTTTATTGGACGGAGTCTAACTTTCTCAGTGTGTCCGCAATATCTCCCCGAAGCGCTATGGACTTTGATTCAATTTCCTGAGGGATATAAATTTCGTTGGGGAGATTAAGGGTTATGTATGTCGCAGATGGTTCGCGAAGTGCGAGTTGCATGAGCGGGAGTTTTATGATACGGTTATGCGAGCCTATGCCGAGTTCAAGAATGACAAGATTGTGGTTCCCATACTTGTAGAGAAAATCGTTAAGTTCCGTTTGTTTGTTTTCAGGAGTCTTTCCGTCGCTAAGCTGACGGAAAGTCCCCTCGATTTCCCAAACCCTGTCAGCCGAGAAACCTGCGGCTTCGAGGTGTTCATCTGCATTAGTCGTAAGAATGAAATAAGGTTTGTCACCAACAATGTCACGTAAATCTTTCATAACTTGAGAGGGTACATAATCATCCACCCATGTTCTTATCAAGCGATCAAAAAACTCTCGATGATCTGCTTCTGAAGGATATCGGTGAAAACATCCGTCAATAACGCTGTGTATACCATGTTTCAGCTTCAGATCTCCAAAAATTTCGTTGAATGATTTATCGTCAGCGAATATATTGTAGCCTTCGGAGATTGAAAGTCCGTTGCTCGCGCCAATCAGAATTGCATCTGCATTTTGCAAGGCCGCTCTTGCTTTTTTAATTTCACTTTCCATTGTCGTAATCATTTTCCATAAGTATTTTCCCATCCGCAAGGGATGGTCTCAAACTCAATAGTGGGATGAGAAATTCCGGCATCTGCTACCAAATTTTTAATTTGTTTCTTTACCTCATCTTCATTCTCACGACTGTCAATGAGAACATGTAGTGTCATGGCGTTGACTGTCGTGCTCAATGCCCAGACGTGGATATGGTGAATAGACTTGATATGAGGTAATAATTCAATTTTAGCTTTGAGGTCTTCAATGTCAATTCCTTCAGGCACACCATCAATTGAGAGTTTGAGAGACTCTTTCAGCATATTCCAGGTGGAAATAAGAATTAGAATGGCAATAACGAGAGAAATTATGGGATCAATCATTACCCATCCGGTAAAAGTGATAATTATTCCTGCAATCACAACTCCTGCTGACACCAAAGTATCTGCCGCCATGTGCAGAAAGGCTCCCCGCACATTGAGATCCTCCTTCTGGTCTTTCATCAATAGCCATGCAGTAATACCATTTATAACGATTCCGATACCTGCCGTCCAGCTTACTAAATCGCCGTCAATAGGCTCAGGATGGGTAAACTTACGGATACTCTCTACAATGATTACTCCTACGGCTACAAGCAGTATGATTGCGTTGACAAGTGAAATAAGAATTGTTGCTTTCTGATAGCCGTAAGTATATCGCTTGTTGGCGTGTGCAAGAGCCAATTTAATTCCCACTAATGTCAGCAACAGACTGAACACGTCGCTTAAGTTATGTCCGGCATCTGAGACGAGACCCATCGAGTGGGCATAGACACCTACGCCCCCCTCTATCAAAACATAAAGTAGATTAAGGACTATACCCCATATCAGCACCTTGCTTATACGGGTAAATGTATGATTGTGGTGGTGGCCATGATGATGATGATCGTGTGCGTGTGTCATAATCAATATATTTTTGAAGAGTCAAATATGTTATTTTTATCCTGATGATCGAGATGTTCAGTAGACTTCCCAAGTAATTTCTTTAAAACGTATGCAATATCATCCTGAATATTGAGACTCTTATCTGCAATCTCTTTAGGAATTATTGCATGTTTGGGATTGATTGTCACATAGTGGGCTTCCGGAAGCTGATAGGTCATGTTCATGAAAGGTTCTTTTATAAACATCGGAGTCATCATTCCGACTCCAAGCTCGAGGAAAAGAATCTTCTTTGTTGCATTGGAGCGTATAAAATCGAGATATCGATCATATTCCTCTTTATAAGTAAGCGTTAACTGAAGTACACCTTGCAGGTTCAACTTATTATCACGTCGGCTACAGCTTTGAGAGGTTGTAGCCGACATTGTCATT
>CAMWLX010000465.1 GCA_947175225.1 uncultured Porphyromonadaceae bacterium | reverse complement strand
ATATAGTATTGCTTATTGAAAATATTTTGAATGTCAAATCGAAGGTCAATGGTGTGCTTCTTTATAGGAAATGATCTCCAAGCCGTCACTCCAAATTCCATATAGCCGTCAATGCGTGTGGCGGGAAGATTATTATTGGTAGTGAAGCGGTCAGACACACCCGTGCCGGAAAAAGAGACGTTGACCCACGGATTTTCATAGCTCACTGCGGCTGAGCCGGAATGCTGCGGGATATAAGCCACTTGCTTTTTCCATTCGCTTGACTCAGGACTTGTAAGCGGCATTGCCCTTTGGAAACTGTAGTTGAAATTCAACGTTATATCATGATTTTTTCCGGCCGACATTGTTACTTCAGCAGTGGCATCTATACCGTATGTGCGCACTTTGCCTAAGTTTACCATGCTCCAAACAAACATATTATAAGGCACCGCCACAATCATGTCGCGGGTATTATTTACGTAGCCATCAAGAGTGAAAGTAGCGTTCAAAATTTGATTTCCATTCAGAGTATATGTAGCACCCAAATTAAGCTGGTCGATTGATTCGGGCAAAACGTCGGTGCTACCATAATGGTCGAAATATGCCTCATTGAATGTCGGCATTCTGAAAATGTTCTTATAAGAGGCTCTTAGATAAAGGAGCTGAGTCGAAATCGGACGGAAAGCAAGACTTACTGATGGAGAAAGTCGCTTCGCATTCTTTGCCGACGCGCCATCCTTTGCTCCGTTGAAATAAAGGGAATAGAGCAACCGCGCCATCACAGTCAGACTCCCTGTGCGAAACTTTGCAGATGCAGATTGCAATAGGCTATTGCGGTATGGGCGTGAATCAGATACAAGATTGCTGTTGAGATTATTATAGAAATAATCTATAGAATAGTCGAAATTCCAGTTGTATGTAGGTGTGTATAAAAGTGCCCATGATGTGTAGTATTCGCGCTGCCAATAATTTTGGTCGAGTATGCCCCCCGGATATTTCCCATTCTCGTCGTGATATTTCGACATGGCATAGTTGAATTTCAAGAGACCATTAAGCATCAAGCAATCTGCCGGGCGTGAACGCCATTGGGCTTGAGCCATAGCATTGCTCTCGTGAAGACGCTCGTTGCTCACATTATTGTAATAGATTACCGGTCCCGGAAGCTGACGATTACTATTGTAATAATAAGCTTTGGCAGAGATTGAATTGCCAGCGTCGATCTTCCAAAGGAAGTTGGCTTCTGCATTGCCACTGTTCATACGGCTATTGGTGCGCCTCTCTTTAGTAGTGAACACACCGTTGCGCAGCTTAAATGGATAGTCGTTGTCGGCATGAGTAAACTCCCCTATCACATTGAATGCCGTCTTCTTTGACAATGAGGTGCCGAAACGCATAAAGGGATTATAGAAACCAAAAGATCCAACCCTCATCTTAACGCTCAGATCTGTTTTGTCGATCACCGGCATAGTAGAAATGCTCACTGTGGCAGCAGATGCGGCTAATCGCGCAGGAATGAAAATGTCTTCGTTATCGCCAATAATCATTGATACATTCTTGACATTGTCGATAGAATAGCGTGATAAGTCAATTTGTCCGCTCTGCACATCACTCAGAGGAGCGCCATCAAATATCACTCCGGTATGTCCGGCTCCAAATCCTCTCACAGACACTGTCTTCAATCCTCCGGCACCGCCATAATCACGCAGATTAACTCCCGGCATACGAGTCAAAGCATCTGAAACGTCACTAACTCCAGTGCGCAGCATCTGCTTTTGATCTGTGATGCGCAAAGGGGCAGTACTCACTGCTTTTTTTGGAGCGGGAGTGGATAATACTGTCAGTTCGTTTAAGGAGTGAGTCAGCGAGTCGGGATTTTCTACGCCCGACGCAAAAATGGCTTTAGCAGCCAAAAATGCAGATATTAAAGCTATATGTCTTCTCATCCTGGAAAGAAAAACATTAATAAAGCATCAGGCAGGTCTTCGGACTTATCTGCATATCTTATCGGAGCCTTCCCATGATGTCTATCACATCACAGTGACATTTTTCCAACAAGACTCACGGCATGAGCCGCAAAAAGAAATACCGCAGCGGGACTGTCCGGGATTCGCACCCGAGTTCCCTTTTACTCCATGCCAAACGCGGCATGAACCAAATGCGATGCAAAATTACAAATTTTCTATGTAATTGCAAAATAAACTTAAAAAAAAGAATTGTTATATTAATTGAGGATAAAAATAACTTGGTAAATATTTCTTAAAATTGCGCATTGATTTTCACAAAGATGGCCAATATACTCAAAGTAGACAGACCCGGGGATTTCATCTCCTATATCGGTGGCGAGACGCGGCACCGGCTTGTCGGTGTCATTGATTTTGAAAAAGTATCTCCTATACCTTCCAGCTTGAACGACTATGGAGTGTATGGAATTTTCATGCACAGCAGTGTACGTGACGATCTGAAGTATGGTCTCGGTGCATTCGGAGGAGAATCAGGAAGCTTGATCTGTGTTGCTCCCGGACAGATTGGAGGGCGTGAAGACGATACGGGTGATCTTATTTATCTCGATGGCTGGGCAATTCTGTTTCATCCGGATTTATTGATTGGCACTCCTCTTGAAAAAGGAATACGCAACTTTTCTTTTTTCGACTATAGTGCAAACGAGGCCGTCTTTCTTGAAGAATATGAGAAAAAGAGGGTCGCAGCATTGATGAAAAGCATTCAGGAAGAGATTGATGAAGCGCCTGACAGTGAGCAAAACGCTATTATAGTAGGCTATATATCGGTAATGCTCCATCTCTGCCACCGTGCTTATACTCGGCAGTTCCATCATCTACGTCAGACACGAGATGATATTTTGGTAAAACTGAGTGCTTTGCTAAATGATTACTATGACAATGGTTTGCAATTGAAGTATGGGGTGCCGGAAGTGCAATATTTTGCTGAAAAACTATGTATGTCGCCAAACTATTTCAGCGACATGATGAAAAAGACCACGGGCGAGAACGCAAGTAATTTCATCCGCAACCATATAGTAAGAATTGCAAAAAACCGTCTTATATCGACCGGGAATGTATCAACTGTAGCCTACGACATGGGATTTGATTATCCTCAACATTTCAGCCGGATGTTTAAGCGCCACACAGGGATGAGTCCGATGCAGTAT
>CAMWLX010000464.1 GCA_947175225.1 uncultured Porphyromonadaceae bacterium | reverse complement strand
CCATTATGATCTCAGAAAAGCTTAAAGAATTCTAAATTAGATAAACTATGGGTTTTTTAGATGAAAAAATAGCATTGGATGGCTTTACATTTGATGATGTATTGCTCATTCCGGCATATTCCGAAGTGATACCAAGCGAAGTAAAGCTCGGCACACGCTTCTCACGCAATATACCTCTCAACATACCTTTTGTGTCAGCAGCAATGGATACGGTGACAGAATCAGACATGGCTATTGCTATGGCACGCCAAGGTGGCATCGGAGTCATACATAAAAATATGAGCATAAAGGCTCAAGCAGACCAAGTGCGCCGTGTAAAACGAGCTGAGTCCGGCATGATCTATGATCCGGTGACCATTCATGGAGATCAGACAGTAGGGGATGCTCTGCAGTTGATGCATGATAATCATATAGGTGGCATTCCGGTAGTGGATGCTGAAGGAAAACTTGAGGGTATAGTGACAAACCGCGACCTTCGTTTCCAAAAAGATATGACTATCCTTATCAAGGACGTTATGACCAAAGAAAATCTTGTCACGACCAACAAGCCAAGTCTCTCTGAAGCTTCTGAGATCTTATTGAAACATAAGATCGAGAAACTGCCGGTGGTAGATGAATCCGGAAAACTCGTTGGCCTTATCACTTACCGCGATATAACTAAAATCAAAGACTATCCTAACGCTGCAAAAGACAGCAAGGGTCGTCTTCGCGTAGCAGCCGGAGTTGGAGTGACATCAGACACTCTCGAACGTGTAAAGGCACTCGTTGAGGCGGGTGTTGATGCAATAGTGATTGACACTGCCCACGGTCACAGCCAGAATGTAGTGAACACACTTAAGAAAGTGAAGGAAGCATATCCTGAACTTGACGTCGTAGTTGGAAACATAGCCACCGGCGATGCTGCAAAGTATCTTATAGAGAATGGTGCTGACGGTATCAAAGTCGGTATCGGACCAGGTTCTATCTGCACTACCCGTATTGTGGCGGGTGTAGGTGTGCCGCAGTTGACAGCTATCTTTGAAGCTGCAAAAGCAGCCCATGAGCTTGGAGTTCCTGTGATTGCTGACGGTGGTCTCCGCTATTCAGGCGACGTTGTGAAGGCACTTGCAGCCGGTGGAGATAGCGTAATGATGGGTTCTATGTTTGCAGGCACTGAGGAGTCTCCCGGTGAGACTATCATCTACAACGGACGTAAGTTCAAGTCTTATCGCGGTATGGGTAGTATCTCAGCAATGCAAGCAGGCTCAAAAGACCGCTACTTCCAGAGCGAGAAGACCGACAGCAGCAAGTTCGTTCCGGAAGGTATCGAGGCTCGCGTTCCCTACAAAGGTTCACTCAGCGAGACTGTATATCAGCTTGTAGGTGGTCTACGTAGCGGTATGGGTTATGTAGGAGCTCCTGATATCGACCATCTCCACGATGCCAAGTTTGTGAAGATCACTTCGGCTGCCGTTATCGAAAATCATCCCCACGACGTGACTATCACCAAAGAAGCCCCCAACTACACAAGAGGAAACTAATGGAAAAGATATTAATAATTGACTTTGGATCGCAATATACACAGCTAATCGCACGCCGTGTACGTGAGCTCAATGTTTATTGTGAGATCCATCCCTTCCACAATGTCCCCGCTATTGATGGGGATGTGAAGGGTGTGATTCTGTCAGGAAGCCCTTATTCTGTCAACGATCCGGAGGCTCCCAAACCATCGCTCGACGCTTTCAAGGGTAAGCTTCCTTTGCTTGGAGTCTGCTATGGCGCCCAACTTCTTGCTCAGATGGCAGGAGGCACAGTGAAAGGGGCTCCCAGCCGTGAATATGGACGTGCAATGCTGACTGTGGTTGATGCTGAAGACCCTCTGATGTTAGGTCTCCCCTCCCCCACTCAAGTTTGGATGAGCCATGGCGATACTATCACAGATATTCCAGACACTTTCCACATTATCGGAAGCACTGAGAATGTTCGTGTTGCCGCTTATCATATCGAGGGAGAACAGACTTGGGGCATACAGTTCCATCCGGAGGTTTACCATTCAACTGATGGAACTCAGTTGCTCCGCAACTATGTGCTTGGCATTTGCGGTTGCTCAGGCTCATGGAGTCCTGACTCATTCATCGAGACTACAGTAGCTGAATTGAAAGCAAAAATTGGAGATGATCAAGTCATCCTTGGTCTTTCAGGCGGTGTTGACTCCACAGTAGCTGCCGTGCTTCTCAACAAGGCTATTGGCCATAATTTGCAATGTATTTTTGTAAATAATGGTTTGCTTCGCCTGAATGAGTTTGAGGGCGTATTGGAGCAATACAAGGGCATGGGCTTGAATGTGAAGGGTGTGGATGCAAGCGAGAGGTTCTATACAGATCTCGCCGGCGTGACAGACCCAGAGCAAAAGCGCAAGATAATCGGCAGAGACTTCGTAGAGGTGTTCAACGAGGAGGCTCAGAAGTTCAACGGAGCTCGTTGGCTTGCTCAGGGTACAATCTATCCTGATGTTATTGAGAGTGTAAGCGTAAATGGACCTTCCTGCACTATCAAATCTCACCACAATGTAGGTGGACTCCCGGAGAAGATGAATCTGAAAGTCGTGGAGCCATTACGTTTGCTCTTCAAGGATGAAGTTCGCCGCGTGGGGAAGGCCTTAGGCATTGACCCACAACTTCTCGGACGCCATCCATTCCCCGGCCCGGGTCTCGGAATCCGCATCCTCGGCGAGGTAACAGCTGAAAAAGTGCATGTGCTTCAGCAAGCCGACGACATATTTATCAGCAATCTCCGCGAAGCAGGATTGTATGATCAGGTATGGCAAGCAGGAGCAATTCTGCTCCCGGTGCAAAGCGTGGGCGTCATGGGTGATGAGCGCACATATGAACGCTGCTGTGCCCTAAGAGCAGTCATCTCCACCGATGGCATGACAGCGGATTGGGTACATCTCCCCTACGAATTCCTTGCCAAAGTCAGCAACGAAATCATCAACAAAGTCCGCGGCATCAACCGCGTAGTCTACGACATCTCCTCCAAACCACCAGCCACAATCGAGTGGGAATGACATTTAATTGAGAATTGAGAATTGAGAATTGAGAATTGAGAATTTAGAATTAATGTCACTAAATTAAGATAGTTTAAGACGCTTAATGACGCGCACGGAGTG
>CAMWLX010000463.1 GCA_947175225.1 uncultured Porphyromonadaceae bacterium | reverse complement strand
AGAGACAGCTTATATTTAATAAAAAATTAGCAAGCTTAACTGGTCTTGTCGCTGGAAATATCTATATTACTAGATACGAAGAATATCATAAGATCGTGAATCTAAACGGGTCGGAATTCTATGATGACGAAGAATACAACGAATGTGGTCTACGAAAAATGCCAGAACTTCAAGGAGGGTACATCTCATATAATGAACGTGGCTATAATACAATTCCCGTTGGAACAAATCAGATGCAACTTACAACATATCTCATACATGTTATAAGTGATATGTCGGGAAGGAAGTTAGACATTTATTATCCGTGTGCCCCTTCAAAAATAAAATGGCATTATTTTTTATATAACTAATCTAACAGTAATATGTGCTCAAAGATTATTCGTTATTTTAACATTATCTTTACGATAATGTTATTCGTTTCATGTCAAGATGCGAATGATGATGTGCTGCTTTTGGATAATGCAACAGACAACCAGTCTATCACAGATCATGGACTTGATAATGGACTCGTTTTTCCTACAGAAATAGATTCCTTAAAGCAAACCGAAGTCTATGAAATTAATACACTGGATGACCTCATGATTCCCATGCAAAAAGCAGATAGTGTGTTCAAAATAGCCTTAGAAAATGGAAATTTTGTTTACAAGCCATCACCCAGGTCCAATATTTCACGTGCCAGCAGTTCAAAACATATAGAGTATGAAAGATACCCATTGGTCATGGGGGACGATTCATTACATCAAGCAATGTTCTTCAAATCTAAGTTCAGCTCTACCGTCGTTAATTTAATTAACGCAAGAGTTGATAAGAATCACCGATTGTCTACAGGAACTACCTATTGTTGCTATTGGTATGTATATTACCATAGAGTTAAATTGGAAAAAAATCAGAAATTTGGAAAAGTAGCTTCTCCAAAATGTGCATTGCAGCCTGAAACAAGATCTTCCTATATCGATAGGGGCTATCAAAAAACTGAGAAGACTCAGAACGATGGGACTAAGTTAGTGGAGCTATATTCTTACGAACTTTATATTCTTTATAAAGAGAAAAATCCTCCCACTAGACTTGACATTTATTACCCATTTGTTCTTGACAGTCCTTCGCAAGGTTATGAATTTATATACAATATCCTAACGTTATAGGATATTGAGCATACTAAGAATCGACCGTTTTTGAGACAATCTAAAAAGGCTGGTCCCTCGATACCGGGAACCAGCCTTTTAGTATTCCAAAAGACATCTCAAATTCAATCTCTCAAAATAAAGCGAATGTCCTGTATTTTGAGATAGCTCCATCAAATTCCACTGATTCCCCTAATCGACTTATTTCCACAAGTGGTAAAAAATACCCACTTGTGGAAATAAGTCGATTATTTTTGTTACCTTTGCACCAAAATTAGTAACTATGGTCATAGGACGCAAGGAAGAAATAAATAAGCTCAATCGAGCATTCGACTCCGAATATGCCGAATTTGTTGCGGTGTATGGCAGACGTCGTATCGGTAAGACATTCCTTATCAGAGAAACATTCAAAGGACGCTTTACATTCCAATACACAGGAGTTCTAAATGTGTCGAATCAGGAACAGCTCGAAGAATTCTACAATAATCTGCTCGCACAGGGTTTACCAAGAGACTCACCGATGCCAAAGACATGGTTTCAGGCGTTCCATCTCCTTGAGGCTCTGATAGACTCCGCACTACATAAGAGAAAGGTCATTTTCTTAGATGAACTGCCATGGATGGACTCACCTAATTCCAAATTTATTCCTGCATTTGAGCACTTCTGGAATGGTTGGGCTTCAGCTCGGCACGATGTGCTTCTAATTATCTGCGGAAGCGCGACCTCTTGGATCATAAACAAGATATTCAGAAATATCGGAGGACTGTATAACAGAGTAACTTACAAAATCCGGCTACAACAGTTCTCTCTTTCAGAGTGTGAGGAACTGGTTCAATCTCTTAAACTTCCTCTGTCAAGGAATATGATTTTGGAGGGATATATGATTATGGGTGGTGTTCCATATTATTGGACAAAATTAGAGCCATCTAAAAGCATGGGACAAAATATAAACGACCTCTTTTTCAAAGAAGGGGGAGAACTTCACAATGAATTCAACTTTATTTATGCCTCCATGTTCAAGAGTCCCGAAAAATATGTGAAGGTTGTCGAAACATTATCCGGCAAGAAATCAGGACTTACAAGAGATGAGATAATAAAAAAAGGAAAACTGGATAGCAGTGGTCAGTTAAGCAGCATTCTTGAAGATCTTATCGAATGTGGCTTTATTCGTAAATACTGCCATCTTGATAAAAGACTGCGAGACGCAATATATCAGCTCGTCGATTGTTACACACTATTCTACTATCAATTCGTGAGAATGGCTCATGGTGTTGACGATGAATATTGGACTAAGTTATTACGAACTCCTGCCTATAATACTTGGTGTGGATTGGCGTTTGAACGTGTCTGCCTTCTCCAATCAAGACAGATAAAAGCAGCTCTTGGCATATCCGGAATAATGGCTAATATATTCTCATGGCACGTCAAGGGAAATGATATTCACCCCGGGGTTCAGATTGACTTGCTCATTGACCGTTCAGACAACGTCATAAATATCTGTGAGATGAAATATGCGCCAAACGGATATTCCATGACTGCGGCGGCACTTGAAAGTATCAATAAAAAGGTGGTCGTTCTGCAACATTATGTTCCTGCTAGAAAATTCATCTCGCCAGTATTGATTACTTCAAACGGCATTATCAGAAACAAGTATTCAGAAGAGATAAGACAACTTGTAACCGCAGACCAACTGTTTCTCCCATGATCATAGGCTACGCAAGAGTATCGACCACCGGGCAGAACCTCGATGGGCAGACTGATCTGCTCACTCAGAACGGATGTGAGCGGATATACAGTGAGAAGATATCCGGAGTAAAAAGGGAGCGTCCGCAGCTTGACAGGATGATGGACTCACTCCGTGCCGGAGACACCGTGATAATAACGGACCTCACCCGGCTGGGGCGTTCAGTCAAGGAACTGCTCTCAATCATCGGGAGGATACATGAAGCCGGAGCCTCCATAAAATCACTGAGGGAGACATGGCTCGACACCACCACGCCACAGGGTAATCTACTGCTCACAATCTTTGCCGGACTCTCACAGTT
>CAMWLX010000462.1 GCA_947175225.1 uncultured Porphyromonadaceae bacterium | reverse complement strand
ATTTGAGTTTTACAAAATGATTTTTTAATTTTGCACTTGCCAGTTGACTCTACAATACTTAAATATTACGCATCAAATTTTGATAAATTCCTAAAATTTAGTAATTTTGCGATTAATCTCATTTATCAATACCTGACATATTATGAAGAAAACCATTCTTACTTTACTTGGAATTTCATTTTTTGCTGCCAACAGCAATGCTTGGGACACTCCCACTATGGGCTGGAGCTCTTGGAATGCCTTCGGACATCGCATTAATGAAGAAATCATACGCTCTCAAGCCGATGCCCTCATTTCTACAGGTCTCAAAGATGCCGGCTACATCTACGTCAATATCGACGACGGCGCATGGTGTGGTCGCGAAGCTGACGGTCATCTCAAAATTCATCCTGACCGCTTCCCCAACGGACTCAAACCTCTCATCGACCAAATACATTCTTCCGGTCTAAAAGCCGGCACTTACTCCGATGCCGGACACAATACATGCGCATCATTCTATGGCGGAGACAAGGACGGAATCGGCACAGGCCTCTATGAGCATGATATAGAAGATGCTATCTTTATGTTTAATGATCTCGGTTTCGATTTCATTAAAGTTGACTTCTGTGGCGGCGATGCTCCTCAAAACTCCGAACACCTCGAACTCAACGAGCAAGAACGCTACACTGCCATTTCTAAAGCAATAAAGGCAACAGGGCGCAACGACGTGAGATACAACGTTTGCCGTTGGGCTTATCCCGGCACTTGGGTAGAAGATGTGGCATCATCGTGGCGAATGTCGCAAGATATTTATCTCGGATGGGAATCGGTTAAGGATATAATTCATCAGAATCTTTATCTTTCTGCATACGCTACCAAGGGCAGATTCAACGATATGGATATGCTGGAAGTAGGGCGCGGTCTCTCAGACGAAGAAGACAAGACTCACTTCGGCATGTGGTGTATGATGAGTTCACCTCTTCTCATAGGTTGCGACCTCCGTGGCATCAACCAAAAAGCTATTGACCTTCTTTCAAACCCCGAACTCATAGCGCTCAACCAAGATCCACTGGCTCTTCAAGCTACAGTCGTAAAGCGCGATAAGGGTGCATACGTTCTGGTGAAAGATGTCGATATGCTGAGAGGAAACACCCGAGCGGTAGCTTTCTATAATCCAACTGACGCCTCTTTGAAAATGAGCATAGACTTCTTCGACATTGATCTCGGAGAGGAGGCGGAAGTTCGTGATTTATTCGAAAGAAAAGACATTGGTCTTCATAAATCTAAACTTGAAGTTACTGTGCCTCCTCACGCCACTCGTATCTATCGCGTCAAAGCAAACAAAAGGCTGGAACGTCGCCTTTATGAGGGTGAGACAGCTTTTATCCCTACCTATCAGGAACTCGACAATAATCAAGCTGTCAAATCAGGAGTTTATGAAGAACTTGATGGTTGCTCCGGAGGTGCTAAGGCTTCCTGGCTGGGTGCTCGCGAAAGCAATGAACTGTCATGGAGAGATGTATGGTCAGACGAAGGCGGCGAATATGATCTTACCATCCATTTCATCACAGGAGAAAATAGAAAAATGACAGTCACTGTCAATGGAAAAGATGTCAATACACTGACCGTCAATTCCAATTCATGGTCCGTTCCATCTTCCGTTTCTCTCAAAGTCAAATTAAACAAAGGAGAGAATGTAATAACTTTCTCCAATCCTTCTGCTTGGATGCCTGATATCGACTGCATGACAATTACTCGAGAGGGAGACCTTCAATTATGCATCCACCGCCATCAGCAGGCTATTGAAAAGGTGAATTCTTTCGACCTTTCCTCTCTTCCGGAAAAGATGAGAACTCATTTCGAATCTGCCGTTACCAATCTCTCCTCTCCAGAGGCTAACTCCTCAGCTTATGATGAAGCTACTGCATCCTTAAATAATATGGCAATTGAGATTGAAGAAGCTCTTCTCGCTGCCAATTCCTATCAGATGCATAGAAAAGGCTTGGTTGAGAATATTGAGGCATCCAGCCCCTCTGAAGCTTTGACTCTGCTCGAAGAGAATCTGACTGCGATAGACAATTCTTACGATAACGCGGATAATTGCACTGCAATTTATACGGCTATCTCAGACATTGAGAGTGCTCAGAAAGCATATCTTTCAGATGAAAACGCCTGCCTTAAAGAGGGCGCAAGCTGGGATATGACCTGCTTCATCGTCAACCCCTCTTTTGATCAAGACAGTCATGGGTGGAACGGTGAGCCCGTCTGGGGTAGCCATGTTGCTGAATACTGGAACCGCACATTCTCTGCATTCCAGACCGTCAAAGAATTGCGCAATGGCTACTACACTCTTTCTGTCCAAGCTCTATATCGTGTGGCATCTAACGACGGCGGAGTGGCCTACAAAAACGGATCAGAGAGAATAACTGCCTTGATTAAGGCTAATGACTCTTATGTCAACGTTGCATCCCTCTATGCACATCCTCTATATGAAACTCCTGAACTTGAAGAGACTCTGAGCGGTACTCACGTGCTTAGGGGCTATGTCAACTCGATGCACGGTGCTGAGATGGCTTTCTCATATGGTCTATACAAGAATGAAATACCGGCAAAAGTAACCGACAATACCCTTCGCATCGAAATTTCATCAGACAAAGCTGAAGGCGACTGCTGGTGCTGCTTCGACAACTTCGTTCTTCGCTACCAAGGTTCCGACAACAATGCCGTAGACGTTATGCCCTCCGGCAACTCCGAACTCCTTGACATCTACACTCCCTCCGGCATCTGCGTAGCCAAAGGAATCCATAAATCCCTCCTCAATAATCTTCCCTCCGGAATCTACATAGCCAACGGCAAAAAACTGATAATAAAATAAGAAGGTGCTTCCTCAGGTGAAAGATTTGTGCAGGTGACATCATCATCCGGTCAAAGCATACTCAACCAAAAACTTATGCCGGGACAAACATCACTTGACATCGACACTTCTAATCTTGGACAAGGCATCTATATTGTGACTATTTACTCAAACGGCACAAACAAAGAAGCCGCAAAGATCATCGTAAGATAAACATCTTCCATACTGCAATAAAGAAAGCGCGAAGCAAGATTCATCTTTTGCTCCGCGCTAATTCTTGTGAATAAAAGACAATGAAGTTGTTTAAACTTATTTTTTTATTAATATTTCGTCAGGTTTTCGAGCG
>CAMWLX010000461.1 GCA_947175225.1 uncultured Porphyromonadaceae bacterium | reverse complement strand
TTCATTGACAGGGCAAGTTTCTATGTTGCACGCGGAATCGCAGAACAAGGTTACAGAGGAAAGGATGAGGAGAATGTAGGATGGGACTATTCTCTTAAACCGGTTTACGGGGTGTTTATATGCAATTTCAATATAGGGACTTTGGATTCCAAAGTCATCACCAGAGCGAGGGTGCTTGATGAAGAGTCTTATAAACCGATTGGGGACAAGACACGTTATTATTTCATACAGCTTCCGCATTTCGAGAAGGAAGAGGATGAGTGTGAGAGTCTAATTGATATGTGGATTTACAATATAAAGAATATGGGAGCAAGACAGGAAGTGGCGTTTATGCGCAATAACGAGATATTCAAGAGATTGGAAAAAGTGACGAGTGTTGCTTCATTGACTCCGGCTGAGCGAAGAAGCTACGAGGCGGATGTTAAGAACGCTCGTGACACCTTGAATCAGATTCGAAGTGCAGAAGAGAGGGGCGAGAAGCGAGGCGAGAAGAGGGGTGAGAAGCGAGGCGAAAAGAATGCTCAAATAAGAATAGCCCGTAATATGTTGGCTGGAGGAATGACGTTTGAGTCAATTTCCTCCATGACTGGGTTGACTATTGCTGATATAGAGAAGCTTTAAGACCAAGCAAAGATAGCAATCCTAATAACATCTTAGCCACAAGAGATATACAACCTCTCTCCTTTCTTAATCGGCACCGGACACGGTCAGAAACGAGAATGGGGGTTCGGAAACAAATCCCCTTATGATGATCTTGACACCAAAATGTCGGGGACAAGAATATCTATGTGAAGGACATAAACTAATAATGATATATTCCAGAAAAAATTTGCTTATTTACAATTCAAAGGATTATAGTGCTAAGAAAGCGAGCCTCGGATCCAACAAGAAGTTGGCGCCGAGGCCTCCTGTATACATTAACGATTAAAGCCTAAGTAGCTGACAAAAATTAGCCGCAGTTATCATATTAAGACCCCCATATTGGTTATTTGTTAAATATGTCGTATAATTTTTGTTAGCTACTTAAGCGTTATTACAAAGTACATTTTCATTCAACAGGCTAATACTTCTATGTATTGAAGCTACAGTAAAAGAGTATTCAGGTATTCTTCATCTGGAATCTGAACGTCTATTTCTTCTCCTCTATCTTTTGCTCCCTTTATCATTCTGTTCATTTCATTGAGGTTTTCCAGCAAAGTCTTGAATACCGATTGCGAGACATTTATCTCAGAACCCTCTTTAATGCCGCAGACATAATGTCCGTCCTTCACCGAGACGTGCTTATAAAACCTATACATCGCCGCTTTCATTTTTGCCATATCTTCTTCGTTGACTGAGAATCTGGGATCTTGGTTTACGATACCCTTGACGAGAGCATCAACATCAAGATCTATGTAGGTATTGTCATCGACATATTTCTTTACCAGTTCCACATAAACCTCGACATCCTTTACAGAATCCAACACATTGTTTGCCTCACTTCTACATCCGGCCAAAAGAAAGGCGACAACCAAAAACATACTGTGACTACAAAATCTCATATCTATATTATTTAAGTTTCCCTTGTTCTATCCTATGGTGAGTCTGGGTATTCATCATCAAGACTCAAGTAAGATCAACACTTTAGGCTCATTATGGAATCATTTCCCACCATTTATCCTCGGGCATTTCCTCTATCTTGAACTGGCTCCATTTTTCGGATGCTTTGTATGCTTCGGAGCATCCGAAGGGGACATACAGAGTACATCCGTCCGATTTCGGACCGATAACATATCCTGCATTACCAGGCACTTCCCACACCGGAGGTTCCTCTGTCAGACTGAACAGTCGGTCAACATAGAAGCTCAATGCCGTAGTAGCAACAAGTCTCAGGGATTCTGGAAGGACAAAGCTTTCAAGCCGCCCTATATTGGAAAAAGCACCCTCACCGATTGTCTGGAGATGCGGAAGAGCCATCTCATGGGATATGTATGGGAAATCCACATTTGTCAAGGAAGTGCATGAACTGAAAGCTTGACTGCCAATCTCCGTGCAACTGGAAGGAATGTTTATCCAGCCAAGAGATTCGCAATGCCAGAACGCACTTGGATTGATGGTCTTGATGTCTTCCGGCAATGTAACCTTTAAGAGATATTTATTGGATGAAAAAACATCTGAAGGCACTTCATTGGAATATACGGAGGGCAGATATTCTTTTTTTACATCGCATATTCCACAGTCGCTGTATCTGCCTTTATCTCCAGAGACAAATCCGCTGTGTACTAAATCAACTGTATATTCCGGTTTCTCTCCATAACCTTGGTAGTTGTGGGAATCAAGAATCTTCTTGAGATAATATGCATCATTGGCGTTCATATTACCGACAATCCTTATGTTTCGAATTCTTCCAATGTTTGACTGATCAGTGCCGATCAAGTAGCCAAGACTGCCTGCATAAGGCAGTTCGAAGGATTCCGATTCAGTAAAAGTCCCGGGCATCTGCCAAATTCCAATCTCTTTCTCATCCCCGTTGCTGAAACGTAGTGTCAGCAACTTGACACGTCCCATACCAGTGTTCTGTGGTATCTTCAAACGTAACGAATAGCCACAATCATATCCACTGTCATAAAGCTGCAGCAGATCGGATTCTCCGAATAGATCTCCTGTGACGCGCACAATCTCGCAAGGTGCATTGGTAGTGAAGTCTATGTCGAAATCCTTGCCTTCAGCCGGAATCTCAATGCAACTGTCTATTCCGTGCGAATTGGCTGTAACCACTCTATGGCTTATCACACTTTCAAGACGGTAAGTAAATGTAAAGTCATCACCATCAGTATTGGGAATTGCAGTTCGGAATACATTTAGCTCATATTCTGCGCCTTTCTCATATTGAAAGTATTCAATCATGCCGAACAGCATCGGCTCCCATGAACCATCTGGAGAATATTTGACCTGCATGCATTCGATAGGATTCTCGTGACCATCCTCACCCAATACATCGGTCACTATGGTTTGGGCGGAAACCCACATCCGGATAAGTTCGGACTCATATTTTGGTTCATGGTCATGGCTACAGCATGCCATAAAAAGACATGCAACTAAAAGGATAGGATAAATTATATTCTTCATATATTTATGTTTTTATTAATTTACAAAGTTCGCAATAAAAAATGAATTTGACGTAAAACAAAGTTTATTTTTGATATTTC
>CAMWLX010000460.1 GCA_947175225.1 uncultured Porphyromonadaceae bacterium | reverse complement strand
GTTCCTAATATCTGATCAAGCATTCATAAAATTTCTATTGCCGGAGTTACATTATACATAAACTTTCAACTAAATTGAAGAAGAACCCTTTTGATGGCGATAAAGGACGACCACTATTTTTATGTTGTAACTTTGCCTCCGGAAAGAAATCCAACCGGTTGCCGACGCTCGCGGCGATCAGGTCTATGGCAAGTAAGTATACGCGCTTCCAGGCGAATAAGAGCCCTTCTCATCACTTGCATCGCTGACAACGCTGACAACGTTGACAACGACGACAACGATGACAACTCCGACAACCCAATGCGGCCTCCGCTGCATTGCTCACTGGAACGGTGTATCTATCGACCCTGACAGCCGCGGCATGACCGTATCCGTGGCTCTATACACCCCCGGCATCGCGTCCGGGACCTTCGGAAAACGGAAAACGTACAACGGAAAACGTTTCCACGCATTCAGACCGGCAAAGTGGTGACACGTCTGAATGCTTTTATATACACCTGGGTGTATATTTTGCCCTGTCCGAAGCGATTTTCGCCCGATAATACGTCCATTTCCATTTCTTATTCGTATCTTTGCAAAACATACCTCATTTTTATGCACGATGAGTAATAACCGAGTAAAAGACTTTTAAAAAAATCTTTGACAGTTAATTCTCAATGTATAAGAATATCAGGGTAATACACTCATTGCTATCCCCGTATATCGGAGATTGCATCTTACGGAGATATTGCTTCGTATCTCAATATCTCTCGCCGTGGAATACGCCGGATGGATTGAATGTTAGACTTATGTTATATTGTTTTAAACGATTAATAAATGAATTTAAGTTTCGCTCGTTCTAATTTATTGGTATTCAAGTGGCAGAACTCTAAAGTTGCGTAGCTTTCTCTGCGTGCTCCGGCCGATGCGTAGCAGGCTGCAATCATTGCGAGCTTGCCATAACCGAGTCGCGAAGCTTACCAAAGCACTTAAACTTTGCACCTTTGCGTGATGATAAAAGAGCAAGCGAAAATTGAGTAAAGGAATATAATGGTATATGAAACATCTGATTCTTTTTATTCCGTTGATAGTTCTTTTGAGCTGTTGTAAGACGCAAACTTTATCTAATACCTCCAATGAAAGGATAATTCATGGAGATACTTATGACATCACATCAGGAGAAGGACTTAATGGAACTTTTGTATACAACATTACTCAAGGATTTATGACAGTTGCAGATTCAATCGGCAGATTTAAACTAAAAGTAAGCGATGGCGATTCCATCCGGTTTAAGTTTGTAGGAATGAAAGACAGCGTGATTCTTATATCAAAGAAAACTTCTTCATATTTGCAGGTTGGACTGGATACTGCCAATACAACTCTAATAAGCAATGAGATAGTCCCAACATTCTATTATTTCAACGAAGAATGGATTCCGGGTGCGAATATAAATATGATCTGTGAGGATTCAATATCCAATGTAGAGTTCAAGATTGATAAGTATGGGAACAAGGCTATTTTTGTATCGCTTCCACCAAACTTACTCGATACGTTAAAGACTCAAGTCAACGAAGTCTATAAAGGTATATGGGTTCACTATGATCCATCGTGCGAGTTCCCTGGAGGGGATGGTAAGCTGAAGGAATGGCTTAAGAAGAATATCCGTATTCCGGAAGGCTTCCAGGGCAAAGAACGAGTCGTTGTTGGATTCACGGTTTTACCTGATGGAACTATTACCGAAGGACATATAATTAAACCCAAAGAAGACGATAGGCTTAATAAAGAGGCATTAAGATTAGTGCAAGCATTACCCCGGTTTTACGTTGAATACTATACACCTGTAAAGGAGCCGATCCATCGAGCATTGCCAATTGTTTTTGAAAAGGATGTATGTGTTAACGGTAGTTCTGCTACGCATAACGTTAATGGCTGGTACCCGGTGTCAGACTTTCCCGAGAATGAGATTGAGGGGAAGGCATTTGTTACGACAAAAGATTTTGCCGAAGTTTCTCTTGATACAGTATCAGTTCCTGATATGGCGATGATTGAGGGAAGACTGAAAGCGGATATGATTCAGAAATGGGCTGATGCTACTGAAGCCAGAATCGGCAAACGCATAGGTCTCATATTCAAGGACTCTGTGATAATGGCTCCTACTGTAAATTGCCGGATAGAAAGCGGTAGTTTCACAATCAATAGCCCGGACAAAGCTCTAATACTCAAAATATACAATTCATTGAAAGAAAAGTGAGGATTACTTGACCACTATCCTCGGATAGCAGATATCGCCTCGTACGGAGATATTGCCTCGTATCTCAATGCCTCACGCCAGCAGTTTCAGAGAATCAGAGAAATAGTTAAAGAAAACCAAATAAAATATTAAGTATATGAAGATTTTGAAGATTTTTTTAATTCCATTCCTTTACATCGCCTGTTTTTTCATCACAGCATGTAGCAATGAAAACGAACCCAAAGATAATACTTCCACCATTCTACTTTCTGTAGATTCGCATACAGATGATATGATATATTTGAGTGGGAACGGTGAATGTTTGCGAATAAAAGAAGAAGATTCAAATGAATGGGAACACCTTGATGGTATCATTGGATTTAATTATGAGAAAGGATACAAATATCTACTGAAGGTTGAAAAGACCATACTCGAAAATCCTCACCAGGATAGTCCGAACGTGAGATATCAACTGATTGAAATATTAACAAAAAGATTCGATGGATTTAACATTTCAGTTCAATATGATATAGATGCGGATGATGTAGAGGCTGTAGAGTCTTGCCTATCGTCAGATGTAGATGCACTCTCACACAGCTTTTATCTGTTATATTACGGAAAAATATCCGGTAAAGACGGCAATATAATTGAGTTGATTGACAATGATGGCAATAGAAGATATAAGTATGGGATTGAGAGGAGCCCGATTGAAAAAATTGAAGCAAAATATACCTGTATTTTGCCACAGGGCCAGATTGTCTCGGCAGGTACTTGGATTCTTCATGAAACAATAGATGATGCCGGAGTAGACGATTTCTTTGTAATACTTGAACGGGTATCGGGATTACCGGTAAGATCCGATCAACCTCTTTACGTCCGTCCATGGCTATACAAGGACAAAACAGAATATTATCAAAAGTTATGTCCAAATGCAGGCGTTCGCTCTGTAATAATAGTACAGACCCTTTATAATGATTAATTTGGTTCTTCTTCAATTTAGTTGAAAAAT
>CAMWLX010000459.1 GCA_947175225.1 uncultured Porphyromonadaceae bacterium | reverse complement strand
AATGTGAATGAGCGGATCGTGTCGCCACCGAGGAAGAAGATGCAGAGGAGCACCAAGAGGGTGGAGAACGATGTCATGATCGTACGGGTAAGAGTCGTATTAAGCGACTTGTTGAATGTCTCATAACGATCCTCCTTCGGATATACCTTCATCATCTCACGGATACGGTCGAACACTACCACAGTATCGTTGATCTGATAACCGATGATGGTCAAGACTGCAGCGATAAATGCCTGGTCGATCTCCATAGAGAATGGAAGGAAGCCCCAGCAGAGTGAGTAGAATCCAATGATGAGGAATGCTGTAAGAGCAACTGCACATACTGCACCAACTGAGAACGCGATGTTGCGGAATCGGAGAAGGATGTAGAGGAACATACATACCACTGCAATGCTGACCGCCCAATAAGCATCACGCTTCATATCGTCGGCCACTGAAGGACCTACCTTCTGAATAGAGATGATACCATGGCTTTCGTCAGACACTGAGAATGCATTCTTATCCATCACTTGACCCTGAGCATTGGTAAGCTCCGGCTGAAGACCTTTGTAAATAAGGTCGGTGATTTCATTCTCTACGCCTTCTGTCTCGTCGTTGATCTTATAGTTGGTAGAGATACGCACCTTGGTATTGTCGTCGATAGAAATAACGCCTACGCTGACAGTCTTGTCGTTGGCAGCTTCCTGAAGCTGACCAAGGAGACGCTCCTGAATGTCGGATGGAACTACGTCTTTCTCAAACTGCACTACATAGTTGCGGCCACCTGAGAAGTCGATACCCTGATTCATGCCGCGAACCACGAGGGAAACCACAGAGATGAGGATAAGGATACCCCAAACGAGGGCAGCAGCCTTAGTCTTGCCAAGGAAGTTGATCTTGGTGTTGGTGAAGAGGTTGCGGCTGATGCTTGTGTCGAATGTCATGTTGGCACAGCGGCCGTTGGCGGTGATCAAGTCAAAGGCGATGCGGGTCAAGAACACTGCTGTGAAGAAGGAGCAGACAAGACCGATGATAAGAGTTGTAGCAAAACCCTTGATAGGTCCTGAACCGAAGATCAAGAGGATCACACCTGTGATGATAGAAGTAAGGTTGGAGTCGAAGATCGCAGAGAATGCGTTGCCGTAACCTTCAGAGATGGCCTGACGGAGTTTCTTGCCGCTCTTGAGCTCTTCCTTAGTGCGCTCGAAGATAAGCACGTTGGCGTCGACTGCCATACCGAGGGCAAGCACGATACCGGCGATACCTGAAAGAGTCAACACTGCCTGGAGAGAAGCAAGGATACCGAGAGTGAAGTAGAGGTTGAGCATCAAGCCCACGTTAGCCACAAGACCCGGGATGACGCCGTAGATGGCGATCATGAAGATCATGAGGAGCACGAGAGCAACGATGAATGAGATGAAACCCTGCTGGATAGCTTCAGCACCAAGGCTCGGACCGATAACGTTGTTGCTGACAACGTCTACCTTTGCGCTCATCTTGCCTGACTTAAGCACGTTGGCAAGGTCGTTAGCCTCTTCGGGAGTGAAGTTACCGGTGATCTCAGAGCTTCCGCCGGTGATCTCATTATTTACATTCGGGAAGGAATATACATGTTCGTCGAGCACGATAGCGATAGGGCGACCGATGTTGCTGCGTGTGATAGTAGCCCATTCGCGAGCGCCACGGTCGTTCATACGCATGTTGACGGTGTTGCCGCGCATATTGTCGTATTCAGAAGAAGCGCTTGTCACAGCATCACCTTCGAGAGCAGGTTCTCCCTTGAGAGCGATAAGCTGCCAGTAAGGAGTGGTCTTATATTCGCCATTGCCCTTAGGAATCGGATTTCCCTGAGCATCTGCAATAGGAACTTCTACAGCCTTCACTTCCCAAGCAGCGTGGAAATCGCTTGGGAGTTTCTGCTTAGCGAGGTCAGAGTTGAGGATAGAGTCGACAAGGCTGCGGTTGGCAGGAGCCACAAAACCGATCACCGGGCTGCCGCTGCGCTGAGCGCCGCCGAGAAGCTGGATAAGGTTGAGATGGTTGATTGTGTCCTGAGCAGCGTAAGCCATTGCAAAGTTGTTGAGGTCGGAAGCGATCTCATTGTAGTTGTAAACTTCGAAGAACTCGAGGTTGGCGCTTGACTTGAGAAGCTCTGTGACACGCTCCGGCTCTTTAACGCCGGGGAGCTCGAGAAGGATCTGACCTTTCTTATCCTGGAGTTTCTGTATATTTGGAGCGACAACGCCAAACTGGTCGATACGGGTACGGAAGATATTAAATGCAGCGTCAACCTGGCTGTCAACCTGATCGTTGAGAGCAGCTGTCACTTCGCTATTGGAAGAGTTGCTCTTGATCTTGCCCATGAACTCACCTTCACGAGTGAAGAGGGAAGCCATAGTACCGGGCTGGAAATAAGAGGCGAATTTATTGATGAAGTCTTTGTCGGAAGTCTTTGCACCGGCAGCCTTGGCCTTATCGATGGCAGCATTGATTTCCTTAAGCTGAGGCTCGCCTGCGGCAAATTGACGGAGAATGTCGGGGATTGAGATCTCGAGGACCACGTTCATACCACCCTTTAGGTCGAGACCGAGACCGATTTCCATCTGGCGCACCTGATTGTAGGTATAACCGAGGTATACCTTCTCTTTGTCGATAGAGTCATTGTACTGTTTCAGACTCTGTTTGTAGACATCATTTGTCACGTCTGAAGTGCCGGCTGCCTTGGTTGCGTACTCGTTGGCCAGTTTCTCATAGTGTGAGGTCACAAACGAGAAAGAGATGTAGAATCCGCAAATGAGGACAAGAAGCACTGCAATCGTGGTGATAAAGCCTTTGTTCTGCATTTTGTTGTTCTGAGTTTTATTGTTATTTTGTTAATTATCACTATTATATATCGACGGCATAGGCGTAATGACCCTTTAGGAGCCATCTGCCTACGCTTTTCAACTTGCAAAGTTACAATTTTTTCTGCTATCTTCCAAATAATAATTTAGAATTTCAGCAATTTAGAATTGAGATTTGAGATTTGAGAATTTCAGTAATTGAGAATCGAGATTTTTGAATCCTTAAAGCCCTCAAAGACCTTAAAGCCCTTAAAGACCTTAAAGACCTTAAAGACCTTAATGCCCTTAATTCCCTTAGAGCCCCTAATGCCCTTAGAGCCCCTAATGCCCTTCAGGCAAAAATAAAAAAGGCTCTGACCCGATTCGGTCAGAGCCTTTTTGCTTATCTGCAACATTCAATTATGCATTATGCATTATGAAT
>CAMWLX010000458.1 GCA_947175225.1 uncultured Porphyromonadaceae bacterium | reverse complement strand
CGCCCACACCGTGCCGTACTCAGTGGATTCGTTTTCCGCACTACGCATCACGCACCACGCGAAACGCAGATCCCCGAAGCCCGGAAAGAGCACAATGACAAGTCTGACACCCCTGAGTCGTCCTTCTGAAGAATGGTTTGTCCCACGAAAAAGTCGCTTGCGACTTTTGCCCGAAGGGCTTGCTTTTCCCAAAGCCGACCAATATATCAATGCATATCCGAATGCATAAGGAATGATTATGCTGATAGGATTGAGGCCCAAACGCGCCCACTATCCCCATACCCATTCATCTGCATCCGCAAGCCACGCGCCACGCATCACGCGCTATGCGCTATGCATTAAACAAAAGAGCATCGACCCTGACGGCCCCGGCATGACCGCATCCGGCGCCCTACGCTCTCCCCGCCAAAGGTGGCGGGACATGAAAAGCAGGCTTTCTACCTGCAACCAAAATTTATTTATGAAACCATCCCACATCCCCATATACACTAAGAGCGCTTTGAATCCGCATTATATAATGTGTAGATTCAAGGCGCTCTTTTTTATTTCAAAATTCTTCATTTTCTCAAGAGCATAAAAAAACTTTTGCTTTTCCACTTTTTTTTCGTAATTTTGTATCTCATCTAACGAATAACCCATGAAATTATCTACATTAGCTTCTTCCGCCTTCATCTTTGCAGCCATCTCAGCTTCCGCTGCAACTCCAATTATATATTTCGACCTTCCCGCCGACTTTTTCGAGGAGACTTTCGTAATCGGAAACGGCACTCAAGGAGGTATTATATATGGCAATCCCTCAAAGGAAAGGATTTCTCTCAACGACATAACTTTCTGGAGCGGCGAACCTGATTCCGCAGTCTACACTCCGGGTGCCTACAAGGCAATCCCCGAAATCCGGGCTGCCCTTGATGCCGGCAACTATCAGCTTGCCCAGCAACTTCAGAAAAAGGTGCAAGGTCACTATACCAACAACTACCAGCCAATCGGCAATCTATTCATTGACTTCGCCGATAAGTCAGAGGCCTCCAACTATTCAAGAAAACTTAATCTCGCCGACGCTACTGCAAAAGTGACTTATTCAAAAGGCGACAATGAAATCACCACCGAATACATTGCTTCTGCCCCAGACAGTGTCTTGGCGATCAGAATCTCTGCCGAAAAGCCCATCGACTTCACGCTCTCTTTCGACTCTCTTATCAAGAACTACACAGTGAGTTCATCAGACAATTCTATCATAGCTGAGGCAAGCGCTTCCTACTCTTCACTCCCCAGCTATGTCGATATGCCAGCCGACCGGAAATTCCTATATGATGACAAAAGAGGCATCCGCTTCCGCACCGACATCCGTGCAATAGCACCCGGTGGTAAAATTATTCCCAACGACAACGGATCTTTGACAGTAAAAGATGCCTCTCAGACTTTGATCATCATTGCCATTGCAACAAATTTCAATGGTTCAGACAAGAATCCGGCTACCCACGGCAAAGACTATCGGTCGATCGCCTCACGCAAAGCAGACCGCGCAGAGAAAAAAACATTCAATGAGTTGCTGAAACGTCATATTTCCGACTATTCTAATCTTTTTTCTCGCGTCAATCTCGACTTAGGAGAATCCCCGGCAGCTCTCAACGAAATGCCGACCGACATACGCCTAAAAAACTATACCGACAACACAGCCTTCGACCCCGACCTCGAAGAATTATACTTCGACTATGGCCGCTATCTGCTTATCAGTTCATCACGCACCATTGGCGTGCCTGCTAATCTGCAAGGACTCTGGAACGAATACCTCCTCCCGCCATGGAGCTCCAACTACACTACTAATATTAATGTAGAGGAAAACTATTGGCCGGCAGAAGTGACAAACCTCAGCGAACTCCACGTTCCCCTACTTTCCTTTATCAAACAGCTCCCTATCACCGGCAAAGACACCGCCCGCGAATATTATGGCGTAGACCGTGGCTGGTGTCTCGGTCATAATTCCGATATTTGGGCGATTACTAATCCCGTAGGTCTTAATTCCGGCGACCCACAATGGGCTAACTGGAATATGGGGGGCGCATGGATCGCATCGCATATCTGGGAGCATTATCTCTTCACTCGCGACAAGAAATTTCTCGAAGAATACTATCCCACTCTCAAAGGAGCTGCAGAATTCTGCCTCGACTGGATGATCGAAGATAACGATGGAAACCTCATCACTTCCCCCTCTACTTCTCCGGAAAATAATTTCATTGCCCCCGACGGCAATCCGGCTGCCACTTCGGCAGGCGCATATGCCGACCTCGCCATGATTCGCCAATGTCTTGCCGATACCCGTGACGCTGCCTTGGTTCTAAATGTGGATGCTGATCTCGTAAAGCAAATCGACGCAGCTCTCAATAAGATTGCTCCTTATAAAATAGGGAAAGCCGGTCAACTTCAAGAATGGGCTCAAGATTTCAAGGAACAGGATCCACAGCACCGCCATCAATCGCATCTCTACGGTCTCTACCCCGGACATCACATCTCAATCACTGAGACTCCGGAGCTTGCAAAAGCCGCAGCCAAGACACTCGAAATAAAAGGCGAAAACACTACTGGATGGAGCACTGGTTGGCGCGTCAATCTCCTTGCACGTCTCGCCGATGCCGACAAGTCTTATTCTATGTATCGCCGTCTGCTCAAATACGTTAGCCCTGACAAATATGACGGTCCCGACAAACGTCGCGGCGGTGGCACCTACCCTAACCTCCTAGACGCACACTCTCCATTCCAGATCGACGGTAACTTCGGAGGCACTGCCGGAGTAGCAGAAATGCTCATCCAGTCATCTCCTGAGAGTATCATCCTACTCCCTGCCCTCCCCAACCAGTGGAAAGATGGTTCTGTAGCCGGGCTGCGCACACGTACCGGGGCTACTGTATCCTTCTCCTGGAAAGATGGTAAAGTCGAGACTGCAACCATCCTCCCTCTTACAGATTCCGAAATCACACTGAATGTCAACGGCAATTCCCTCCCGGTTACACTCTCGGCCGGAACCCCGAAGACATTAAATTTTGACGTTCACTAATTTTGCATGATGATAAGGACGCTCGCCTCGAGTGGCCTTATTTTTGTTTACTCACAACTAATTTGGAAATTTTTCCCCAAATTATTGAAATTTTCAATAAATTTTATTAACTTTGCAAGAGAAGTAGGAGGATGCACCAAAACATCCCCTGCTTCTCCTGATAACTATACCACATCATACTAACGAATAACTCATCAGA
>CAMWLX010000457.1 GCA_947175225.1 uncultured Porphyromonadaceae bacterium | reverse complement strand
TCTCGTGATCATGCTGCTTGAGTTTTATTATACTTTTATTGTGAACAGTTACTTAGTAATTGGAGATATTCCGGAAATGAGTCGATATTGTAAGGATTATCTCCACGCATATTCGATTATAAAATCCTCAACTTTATCATACTTTTAATCTCACACTGAGGACGCAAAGACCAGAGTTTCAATGATTTTGAGAAGCTTATGGACTTATGGGAAGCTAAATTAAACTCTGATTTAGTCAGTTTATTCTGACTTTATTAGCATGAATCATCATTAATGCTAAACCTCTTTTCAATCACATCTTTGAAAATTAAGAAAAGCATTATAATAATGCAGGGGAGTCTGATTTGTCCGTGCCTTAACGTTAATAAGCTACCATTTAGTACGTGTCAAAGCCATGGGATTATTTGTTGTCGAAGGTCGGTTGATTATGTCTGCCGGTTAGTGGTCAATTTATGGTGACTTGATTACAAAAAGTTAGAAGGACTCTTTCATTGGTGGCTTTTAAAAATTTTCTGGAAATATTTTTTTTATGAGCATTATTTTTAGGCACAGTCCTGTTAAAGACCGCGTATGCCTCGACCGTAACAACCTTACACATGTCTATCCCAATTTTTTTACAACGTTGATCTATGTCATTGAAGGTCAGGAGAAGTTGGCTACTTGCTTTCTCGTAGTTTGCTTTAATAGCTGCTTGGCTTTCGTTGGCGGCGTTGGCTTTGAATTCCACAAATCCGAGATCAGTATCAGTCAAAAACGCACAATCACACTTGCTGTCTCTTTTGTAAAGAACCCCATCGATATGCCAGAGGAATAGATCTTTATGTGTAGGATTTGTTATTTGCAAAGTCTTGTCAGCACCTAATCCTTTTGTATCGGTGACATACGTAGAATGACCCTTGTTTTCGTCGTCATAGACATATACAGTTCCCCTGTCGGTCCATTCAAAAAGTTCAATCAGGTAATCGTCGTCGCTTTGTATGGTCTGAAACTTTTGAATATCCTGAAATGCGTCTGTAAGTCTGAGTCTATTGATAGGCGTGCAGTCCATGGATACTTTTACTTTTATGATTTGAATTTAATTGCGGCTCTCTGCAACTCATCAAACTCTTCACCTAATTCTTCTGACACTCCATCCAAAGAATTGAAATCAATCATTCCTGTTTCAGGGTCGATCAATGATTTGCAATATATGCCTTCATTGATTTCCTCACCCAGAGAATATACCGAGCATTCAGATGCATCCAACAGAGATCCATTAGGAATAATGGTATCTATGTATTTGCGTAATTCTTCACCTCCTGATTTGTACAGGTCTCCGGCAAAAAGAATATTGTTCATAGCCGAAAGAAGATATGGGCTATGGGTGGTTATTGTCAGAATGTGGTTTGGATTCTTGATCATACCGATAATTTGTCTCAGAAGCTCCACTTGCTTGGTAGGAAACAGATTGCATTCGGGCTCTTCAACCACGAAAGAAGCGTATTCGCGTTTGTCTATCACGTAACGCAACACAAGTAAGAGTGGCACCAAAGATTGGATTCCCGAAGAAGCAGCAGTCATAGGAATAGGCTGTTGAGTTGAATCCAAGATAATAAAATCTTTATTATCTTCATAGTTGAATGATATATTCAGCAAATCAATCGGCAGCTTTGGATACTCCGACTTGGCATTGTTGAGTTCCATCAAGAATCGTACGAGATTTTTAGGTATGGAAGATTTGGCTAAATATAAAGCCGGCATAAGATTAGTCAAGACAGAGCAGATGATGCGTTCCGCCGGAATATATAATGAATTGGAGAATAGGTTAAGTAAATCCTCATTCGGAATGCCGGCAGCAGCTTTTTTCCTCAATTCTTCTGCAAATTTATCTTCGTGAAAAATTTTTTTGAGAGTAATTATCTTAGTGGTTATCTTATCTTTGTCAGTAATCTTTTGATTGCCGTCAATCAAATAAAAAGATATGTTGCCAGCCTCTACTTGAATATGGAAAGCCTGATCATCCTCATGCATATCGAAAGCAATATAATATGGGTCATCTTTATATATATCCAAATTATACTCTTTCAATTGATATTCCCAAAGTGGATTGCTTCCACTAACTATTTCGCACAGGCTTACATGATCTGTAAAAATAGTGATCAATTTTGCTAACGTACTTTTCCCGATGGATTGCTCTCCAATAAACAAGTTTACCGGTTTCAACTCAATTTTAGCATCTTTGATCGGACCAAAATTTTTGACATGAAGTGTTTTATATTTCATAATTTTAAATTGAATGCTTGGGTTAAACGTGGATGCTCATCTTAAAAAGAGATATCGCTTATTTCCTTTTTACGTAGAAGATCTTTTTATAGGAGTTGCCGAGGATGTTCAGTGCCATCCAGAAGGTGGAGGCTATGGGATTCATCTTTTCGGCTTGGCGGAAGAGGGCGTAGTGATTAGTATTTTATACCACTCTCTGAAGCCTTCTCCATGAGGTATAAAATTGTAGCTAATGCACGGCTTCCTGTTTCACGATAGGTTAATGAATATATCAGATGATTGTAGAATGATTCAGTCATTCCCTTCATTACTGAGGGATTAAGAAACATCAATCCCGCAAATATGGCAAATGCCTCATTTATAGTCAGGAATGTCGTATTTATTCTTGCACCTTCCACAATTTGAATTGGCTTGAAGCGCGAAATCCATATCATTGTATATGCGGCCTGTTTATGTCGGTCTGCGAATTCAGAGCCAGCATAAGCCTTGTATTTACATATATCGTCAAAGTATGCGTTGACCGCACAATGAAGAAGCTCCTTAGACAGAAATAGGAAATTCGTATACTCTTTGCCTAAACCGGTTGAGAATTCCTTGACATATAGACTTAATAGAGTCTCATACCGTTTGCGGACAGCGTCAGCATCTGTCTGAATGCTAGGAGATTGGCTATCCATATTATCTTTCCTATTTCTTTACCCAGGTGAAAAACTGGGAGTTTACCCTAATTTGGTTAGCCCGATGGATGTACACTGCCTCGTCTTCAAAATGTTGTCCTTTGTTTTTCTCACGATTAAACTCAAGTTCATGAGTTGCTTCAAGAATACCATCGTACTCTCCGACCTCAGATTTTATTTCATCGTTAGCAGCTTTTGCTTCTGCGATTTCGTGGCGCGATTCCTTTATGGTGTTTATTACGAATATTGCAGTGATTATAGCACATACAATCGAAAGGATCATAGTGACATTTGTTAATATATCGTTCATATC
>CAMWLX010000456.1 GCA_947175225.1 uncultured Porphyromonadaceae bacterium | reverse complement strand
GATGTCGCGTTCGGAGACTGATATGTCGCGCATGCCAAAAGATGTTGTGGCCGTATCGTCTCCAAATTTCACTGTTACGTTGTAAAGAGGAGTTGAAAACTCATCCCAAGTCTTCATCCGGTCTCCAAAATCAACCGTAAAAGTCAGAGTGTCGCCACTTAGAGTCCAATTGCGGAGATTAAATACCTCCGATCCGTCGTCAGACACAACTTGGGCATTTACTTTATTGATCTTCTTTGCATTCCCTCCCTTAATTACTTTTATCTCAGCCCGTCGGTTTTTGACATCCGGAAATACACGGACATTCTTGATGAATGCATCTTTAGGAGTGGCCTTAAGATAAATGTCGCCGGTGATTCCGTTCCAGTTTCCTTGTGTTTGGTCGGTGACGCTATGTGAATCCTGCCCTACACAGACATTCTCAATACCATTGTAGACTGTCAGTTCTATTTCATTATTCTTGTCGGGGTTGATATATTTGGAAATGTCATATTCATGAGGAGTAGAAAGAGACATTTGATGCCCAACTTCTTCGCCATTGACTTTGAGTGTCGTCTCAATATGCGGACGTTCAAGGTGCAGTATCACTCGCCGGCCTTTCCAATCGGCAGGAATCTTCACTTTCTTTTTATAATAGGCGTTTCCAACAAATTCTTTATCAGGGGTAAGGAAGAAGGGAAACTTTATGTTGCCCGGTTCGCGATATGGCTTATATAGGTCGCTGTAGTAATACGACATGTCATAGAGCGAACCTGTCCATTTTGTGTCGGTGTCCACATCGCGCCCCTTACCGTTGGTCAGCATAGATCCGGGGAGGGTAATATTGTCATTGAAGACCGGTTTCTCGCCATATCCGAACTGCCATGATCCGGAAAGGTCTATCTTGTTGTCGGAAGCTCCGAACGCAATAGCAGGGTATAGAAAGGCTATAGCTAAAAAGATATTTTTCATAAGGAAGATTTAATTAAAGAGATATTCATGACTTCTTCGCCTGGAGTTGTGTCTGCTTCTGCTGGGAAATATACAGGCATATTCTCCTGAAGAGGGAGGATGCGCAGTTCGAGTTTCTTCGCGTCTTCAGGGAGACGCCAGAGCCCGTAGAGCATCGGGCGACCATTATAGAAATTGTCTGCTATCAGTTTCCCGTCGCAGTATAGACGCGCAACATCGCCGCGATAATCAATACGAAGGAGGATGTTCTCTCGGTCCTGTGCTTTCGGGAGGTTGCTTATGGTATATACTGCAGCCTGATCGAAGTCCGCGTCTTCTGGTGATTCCGCAGCTTTATTTACGCCTATTGTGATGGTACGTGGTGATCCAGCCTCCTTGCTCTTGCTGATTTGTGGTTTTTCGGATGGAAGTGAATCCGAATCATGTTCCGGCAGGAAGAGTTGGGATGCTTGTTCGGATGTAAGAAGGTAGATATTGTCGGCTATCGGTTTGTCGGGTCCCAAAGCTTTTGCATTTTTTATCACCTTTTTGCCCAATGCTATCTCTGTCGGAATTCCCGGAATTTGTTCAAGATATATCTTGCCATTTCGTTTGGCAACCAACTGGGCGGTTGCATATTTTATTCCATCAATATTTATGGGGAAAATACATGTGGTTCCTGCTGGAATTGTGATAGGCTTTGATGGGAATTTCACTCCGCAGGCATCGAATTGAATTCCTTTTTTTTCTGAAAGGTTTTGAAGACGTTCGTAATTATTGATGAAAACAAAACCTCTGTCTCCATCTGTACGGTATGAATATCTCAGGCCCGAGTCATCCCCCTTTGCGATATCCTGAGGAGCTGGAAAGAAGGCCTCCATGGGAGCAAGTATATCTCCATAGTCTTGCATGAAGAGGTGGAGTTTGCGCAGTGTAAAGTAGTGTGGGTAAGGCTGTCCGAACTCTCCAAGTGGGGCTTGGAAGTCATAGTTCTTCACCGGTAGGTCGTTGTAGTTGGTCGCCTTAGTGCGTTGGGTCTCGTTGAGGTAAATGTCACTTTCCGGATTTGTTCCACCGTGATACATATAGTAGCCCAAAAGGTTGCTGCCACTTCCGAGCTTCACCACAGCGAGCGAATAAGCGTCCTCAGGGTATATCCAAGGGCGTCGGTGGTATGCTCCCATCATTCCGCCACCAAGCTCACACGTGAAATAAGGATACTGTTCGTCGCCCTCGGTCAGTTTTTCTTTCTGGTCTTTCAATTGCTCGCTTGCAATGGCAGTGCTGCTTCTGAATCCTTTGAAGTTGAAAGCTTTGTAATAGTTGCCGGCAGTAGGCTCGATTGATCGTTCCCAGAAACCGTCGGCATAGTCTCCATATAGAGGAACCATCTCTCCGTAGGGGACGGGTGTCTTTAGCTCCGGCCATCCTGTGCGGGTATAGAATGGGAGATCGAAGCCAATCCCTTCTGCAATGCTTTTCAATTTCATAAGGTAAGATCCGTGTCCGCGGTATTCGTTGTCGAACTGACAAGCCATCACCGGACCGCCATCTTTCCATTGTAGTCCCTGGATCTGGGTGAAAATCTGACGGTAAAGCTTGGCCACTGCGTCGAGGAATGCCGGATCTTCCGACCTTGACTTTATGCCCTTGTCGAAAATCCAGTCGGGAATACCTCCGTTTCTTGCTTCTCCGTGACAGAAAGGACCTACGCGGAGCACTACAGGCATACCTTCTTCCTTGCAAATCTCTAAGAATTTACGGAGATTGCGCTGTCCGCTCCAGTCGAATTTCCCTTCGTTCTGTTCTATATGGTTCCAGAATACATAGGTTGCAACGAGGGTGACTCCACCTTCCTTCATTTTTCGGACTGAAGATCGCCATTCGTTTTCAGGCAGCCGGCTATAATGGATTTCGCCCATTACCGGAGTGACCCTGTCGCCGTCGATGAGGAGGCTCTTTGCATCCCACTTCACTTCCGGAATGTTGTCATTGGTGAAGTCATAGGCTGTCGCCAGGACCGGGATCGTACCGATCAGCAGCACTCCACCTGCAATTATTGATAGAAAAGTCGATTTCATAATGATTATAGATATTGAATATTTGCATCAATTTCTCAAACTTCCGATGGGGACCACCAACACTCCGTCTTGGGGACGACGATACGCATAGGTTCCTCTATCAGTACGGTGCCCATTGCATCGAGCTTATCGGCAAGCGTTTCGTCTGCTATTCGTACTTTATAGTTATCCATATGAACTTGTTTTTGATAATGCAAAGATAATGAAAATATATAAATAATCCAAACTTAAATCTACCTGAAA
>CAMWLX010000455.1 GCA_947175225.1 uncultured Porphyromonadaceae bacterium | reverse complement strand
CCGAACGTGTTGGAATACCTGAAAGGAATGCGGGCATCGTGACTGATGAATGAAGCGGAAGATGCCGTAAAGATGGCGGAAGCTTGATAAAAAGAATTGATCCTTTCATATTATTTTGTTATTTTTTATATTCGTAAATAAGTCGAAACAACTTCATTAATTGATCTTTCTCTTAAAGAACCATACTTCATTGAAGTTCACTCCAACCATAATATTGAAGTAATTCTCTGATAGCATATTGACAGGAGTTGTCTTGCGATGGCGCCATTCAAGACCAAGATTGATCATAGTCTTTCCTCCCGGGGCTGCAAATCCGGTGCCAAGAGACACGCCAAATTCCTTCATTGCGTTGCCATCTATCTGCAGATAATCATCCGTGTAGAATGCGCCTAAACGCCAAGGCATTCTCTCCAAGTAGCTGCCCCTGACATTTTGAGTGTATTCTCCTCCTATTGAAAATCTCTTACGGTCGTTGAATTTCATTCCTTGAAACACTACCTGCCCGGTCTCATCTTTAAGAGAAGAGAACGGAGCATCAGACCATTGCTGCAATGAAAAGTCAGCTTCGACGATAATCCTGTGCACTTTCTCGTGGGTGTACGCCAATCCTACCCCAAATGACTGCGGCGAATAGTATTTTCCCTTCATCGAGCTTTGAGCCACTGTGTCTGGGCGTGAATCAGAGGTCAAGTCCTGTATTGTAAGCCATGTATTGCCGTGGAAACTCTTCTTAGGAGAATATGTCGCTCCTATTGTCAGGTAATTATATTTACTGATGGGCTGCTTATATTGCACTCCTGCCACAATGTTCCAGTCTCGTATCTGCATCATCTGCTGGAATAGCGACTGGCTGCCGGGATTCGGAGTGGAATAGACATCGTTTTGGATTGTCCCAAAGTCATACGACACGTTTACTCCTATCGAAAGGCCTTTGATTTTCCCGGATACACCGGCATAAGCTTCCGTTATGCCGCCATTACCCTGATTCTGTCGGGCTCCATACTTTATTTCATCTCCGAAAGAATATCCTACCTGTGTCAAAGGCACCATGCCAATCGACATACCCATGTATTTCGACAATGGAAACTCCATTGTCACATAGTCAAGGCCTCCGCCATAGCCATGGTCAGAACCCGTGCGGTCTTTGCTCCAACGCATATTCATATTGGCTCCCATATCCCACAGGAAAGTAAGGGAGTCGATAGATGCATACGAGGCGGGGTTCATGACATTGATCTGGCGTCCCGACTGCATGGCAATCCCGACGCCACCCATCTGGCGCTGCATAGACGTAGCTTTGTCGCCCAGCATGCCATACCCATACATTGAATATGGAGTGTTGACATCGGCGTGCGCCGTCCCTATGACAGATACCAACGCCAACGCGGCGCCTAATGATTTGATTTTAGATTTCATTGTAATTATAGATATAAAGCAGACCCTTAGCCATAAGATCAGGCACATGGCAGACCGGTATGCGTGAATTTATGCAGTCGGCCAGCACCCCGGCATCCCCACCGGTAAGCACAAGCCTGCTGCAGCCAAAACTATTCTTATACTGACGGAATGTCTCTACAATTTCATCGGAAAGCCCCAATACTACTCCTGAGCGTATAGACGTGGCTGTGGAATCCCCCAAAAGAGGAAGCTCTCCATTTGCATCAAGAAGCGGAAGAGCCGATGTATGCGCATGAAGCGACTCAAAACGAAGGCGCAATCCGGGAGAAATACGCCCCCCTCTGAAAGTCTGATCAGAGTCCAAAACATCAAGGGTGACTGCTGTCCCGGCATCTGCCACCATCAAAGTCTCCCCTTTATAGAGCATGGCAGCTCCTACTGCCAATGCTATCCGGTCAAGACCAAGTGTAGAAGGAGTGGCATAGTCGATTCTGATGGGGAGGCGGGTGGAGCGGGAAAGTATCAGAAGGCGTCCGTCAAGCGCAAGACGCAGCGACTCTACCATCCTGGAATCGATCTTCCCTACAGAGCAGAAAGCACCGGCATCGGGATTCCAGCGCTCCACAGCAGAAAACACATCTTCTACTGCTTCCTCGAAAAAACGGCACATCTCCTTCAACTCACCTCCCTCAAAGAGAGTAAGCTTCAGCAAAGAATTGCCCTGGTCGACCGCAAGAAATCTCTTCTGCCCCATATTATTCACTATTCGCTCTTCCCTATTCACTACTCACTACTCACTATTAGTTATTCACTATTAGCTATTCACTCTTTTTTCATCCTCGCTGCAATCATCCAACTTGCCACTATCTGTATGACAGCCCCGGCCATAGTGAAAGCCACAGTCTGGCGCATGACGGCAAGCGGACCTGCTAAAAAACCGGAATAATACTGAAGTTTATAAAACCAGAAAGCTGCTCCGATGATAAAGCACATCCCTGCCCAAAACTCAAGTCTGCGAAGACGGCGGAGTCGCAAAGAATCGCCGGGCGCATTGACATCGACAACCCTTGCTCCGGTATAGACAAGCGCACCGCCTGCATATATCCACTTCGCCCACATCATAGAATGGCCAAAAATGCCTCCAAAAAACGGCGACATCATGGCTACAAGCACGAGCAACAATCCGACTGATGCTGCGATTTCTACATATTTTCGTCTTTTCTCAAGCTTCGCTATGGATATTGAGCTTTGAGTAGAGTTCTCTCCTTTTTTCATTTAAATAGCTAATGAAAATTAATGCTTTCATTTCGATGCCGGCACAAGCAAGAAGACGTCTTCCGTCGGTCGCTTCATATGGTATTGCTCACGCGCTATATATTCAAGGGCATCATCCCCACGCTCTATCGCAAGCCGACGGCTTCGATAGTAGGCAGCTGAATCCTTATTTTCCTTTATCTCTTTCTTGAGACGGAGTATCTCCTTCTCAAACATCATACTCTGAGTAAACGAAGCATCCTCATTGAGCAGCAAAAGCCCAATGAAAAACACTCCCATTATCAATAGCGGGAGATTCGCACTTCTCTTATACCAATATGCAAACTTCCTTGAAAAACTACTCACTTTCCTTTTATTTTAACGGCAACCGACACAAAACCGACCGCCCCTAAACATTAACATCGCCGCATGCGGACATACGACGATGCAAAATTAATCAAATAAATGCAAATAATCTAACGAACTTTCTAAAAAAATGTGAAAACTCCGATTTTCATTCTCTAAGAAACTCCTCCGCATGCAAACGGTCGCGGGTATTATCTACATCAAATGCTATTGAAAACTCAAACGGAAGCACTCTCACCG
>CAMWLX010000454.1 GCA_947175225.1 uncultured Porphyromonadaceae bacterium | reverse complement strand
GTATACATGAATAGCGCCTTTCGCGCATTTAGCACGCAAAGTTAATAAAAAATTCTCAAACAACGATGATTTTTACAAGAAAAATTATTAACTTTGAAGTCGATTTCAAATTTATTGATGAAAATATGAAAGATAATGGTTTTTTGAAGAAGCATCCTGTGCTTACAAACTTAATCATAATTATTCTGGTAGCGATTGCCGGACTGGGCATCGTCTACTTCTCGTTTGCCATATTCACTCGCCACGGCGAGAGTAAAGTAGTGCCAGGGGTGGAAAAAATGTCTTACACCCAAGCCATAGAAATCCTTCACTCAAAAGGATTCAAAGTCGATATCCGCGATTCTTTGTATAAGGAAGATGAGAAGCCCGGATATGTCATTGAGCAATTTCCTAAGGCAAATTCCGTCGTGAAGCCGGGCAGAAAGATATTCCTTTATATAAATGCCGTGCATCCTAAGGAGGTCATAATTGATGAAGACAACAATCCTCGGGAGGATGCTCTCAAATCCACTTCATTCCGCCAGGGCATGGCACGCCTTGAAGAACTCGGATTCAAAAACATCCGCGTCGTAAAGATTCTTGGCGAAAACGACTGCATATCTAAAATATATGCCAATGGTAAAGTAGTCAAGAAACTCCAGAGAGTCCCGGTCAATGCACGAATAGTGATGGAAGTTTTCGATGGCAATCTGGAAGCTGTCCGCGATTCTCTCCAAAATGACCTCGATCCAACCCCATCTTATGTGAGCGACGACCCTATTTCCTCTGAAGAGGAATCTCCTGAGATCTATCCCACGGAAGAGCCAGAAACAACTGAACCGGAATCCTATGAATACTATTGATAAAGACGAAGAAGCAAATCTCACATCTCTCGACTTTCAGCAAGAATATGCCGAAGTCATCGACGTCCCTTCTTTCGTGACTGAAGATGGCCGCGAACTTTATGAGCATTTCCGTTTTGAGGCCGACAAGGGGCAGCAACTTCTGAGAGTCGACAAGTTTCTCGTCGACAGGATGACCAAGACCTCGCGTAATCGTATTCAGCAGGCTGCCGATGCCGGATGCATCATAGTCAATGGAAAGCCTGTCAAGTCCAGCTACAAGGTGAAGCCTTTCGACGTGGTCAGCATCGTGATGGATCGTCCTCGTTATGAATTTGAAATCATTGCGGAAGACATCCCTCTCGACATCGTGTATGAAGATGCTGATGTTCTCGTCGTAAACAAACCTGCAGGTCTCGTAGTGCATCCAGGTCACGGAAACTATCACGGTACTCTTGTGAATGCGCTTGCCTACTATTTCCGCGACAACCCTGAATACGATGTGTCGGATCCTCGCTTAGGTCTCGTGCATCGCATCGACAAGGATACGAGCGGACTGCTTGTGGTGGCAAAAACTCCGGAAGCAAAAACTGACCTCGGATTGCAATTCTTCAACAAGACAACACGTCGGGAATATGTAGCATTAGTATGGGGTGACTTCAAAGAAGACAGTGGCACCATCAAGGGCAACATTGCACGAAACCCACGCAATAAACTCCAGATGGCGGTCTTCGATGACCCTGAAATTGGGAAACACGCCGTCACCCACTTCAATGTGATAGAAAGATTCGGATATGTCACTTGCGTCAAATGTGTTCTCGAGACGGGGCGGACACATCAGATTAGGGTACATATGCTCTCGCAAGGACATCCTCTCTTCAACGATGCACGCTACGGAGGGGATAAAATCCTAAAAGGAACGACTTTCGCAAAGTATAAGCAATTCATTGAAAACTGTTTCCAGACGTGCCCTCGCCAGGCTCTCCACGCAAGAACTTTGGGTTTCCGTCATCCAAGGACCGGGCAACAAATGGACTTCGAATGTCCAATCCCCAATGATATGACCGAACTCCTTCAAAAATGGCGCGACTATCGTTCTAATAATGCATAACTGTGTAATTTCGGCGAAACGTGCGTGAGCACTCTCACTAATAATTCAGACAATCATGCTACATAATCTTAACAAATATCATATAATCCTCGCAAGCAAATCGCCAAGAAGAAAAGAACTCCTCCAGATGCTCGACATCCCTTTCGAAATCAAAGTCAAGGATGGCATCGATGAGTCCTACCCTTCAGAAATGCCTGCCATCGAAGTTCCGGAATACCTTTCACGACTCAAAGGAAAGGCTTACGCAGAAGAGATCAAGGATAATGAATTGGTCATCACTGCCGACACAATCGTTATCCTCAACGGAAAAATCTACGGCAAACCTAAAAATGAGCAAGATGCAATCGACATGCTGATGCAACTGCAAGGCCGCACACATACCGTTGCATCCGGCGTATGTATAGCTACAAAGAAAAAGATTGTCAGCTTCACTGTTTCCACATCCGTCACTTTCGCTCCTATCTCGAGAGAGGAAGCCAAATGGTACGTAGAAAAATATCATCCTCTTGACAAAGCCGGCGCATATGGCATACAGGAATGGATTGGTTGCGCTGCCGTAGCCGGGATTGACGGAAGTTTCTACAATGTAATGGGTCTTCCTGTGCATCAACTATACAATGTCCTGAAAAACGACTTTTGAACACATGAAAATTGCAGTGATCGGTACCGGCAATGTAGGCACTCAGTTTGCACGGATTTTTGGAGTTGTACCAATCTCTCCGCGTACTCTCAATGGTCTTCCTGATGATGCCGACCTCTATATCATAGCCGTCAGTGATGCAGCTGTAAAGGAAGTTGCAGAAAAATTGCCGGAGACGACGGGTGTAGTTGCGCACACTACCGGAAGTGTGCCTATGGATGCTCTCAATTCGGTGAAATGTAAAGGTTTTGGCGTGATTTATCCCTTTCAGACCATAAGCAAAAAGCGGCAACTCCCTCCTGAGAAGATACCCTTGCTGTTGGAAGCTTCCGACCCCAAGACTCTCGACATCATCAAAGCAGCGGCGACCGAAGCGGGCTTTTCAAACATTGAATTTGCCGACAGCGAAAAAAGACGCCGAGTCCACTTGACGGGAACTTTTGCTTGTAATTTCACCAATGCTATGATTGCAGTGAGTCAAAAAATTCTCTCTCAATCAGGAATATCTCAGTCTATCATTCAGCCTCTCGTGGAAGAGACGATAGAAAAGCTTAAGGATCTTCCCGCTAAAGATGCGCAAACCGGTCCCGCTGCAAGAAAAGACATTCCGACATTAAACTCCCACCTTAAATTGCTCAATGAGCTTGATTTGACCAAAGAGGCTGATATTTATAAAGTTATTAGTGATTAT
>CAMWLX010000453.1 GCA_947175225.1 uncultured Porphyromonadaceae bacterium | reverse complement strand
CAGCAAGCCCCCGCAAGCCAAAGCTCCCAAAGCGCGAAGCCCCACAACAATAACCCAACAACTCTTAACTCAGAAAAATGGAATACTGGTTCGCAATAATATTCACCGTCATAGCTGTAATAGCTATAGCCATCCTCATATTCTATGAAGTGATGGGCGAAGATGCCGTCCTGCTCAAGAAAAAACATAGACGTGGCAAATACATCAACGACCAGACCGCCGTAATATATCAATCCATAAAAGACACAATCGATACAAAGAGCGCATACACTCTCTTTATCGAATATCTCTTCACAAATTATAAGCAATTTCTCGATTATGTAAAGTCTACATTAGAGGAAATCAGCAATTCATACAATTCTGATAATGTCTCCGGTCTTAAAACGGCAGTCGAAGACATAAAGGATATGAAAATTGAGCTCAAAGACCAGCGCGTAGCCCAAGCCGACTGCTTAAAGACTATCGATAAGACTTACTGCATCGAATTTGTTGCATGGTTCCATCTGGCCAACAATTGTCGATTCTCAATCAACGATTCTCTGCATCGTCTCGCCGATGTTTGCATCGACTATGCCAAAAATTTCTACGAACCCTTTCCGGAAATATACACCGAGCAGCTCAATACACTTGTCATAGACATATGCCATCTTTGCGACGAACTCACATCGCTAATAGGCACCAACAACATTGAGGCTATGAGAGAACTGAGAAAGACAATGTCGATAATTCTCGACGAATCCTACTCCAACTCGCAGCGTCTTTACGAACTCATCCACGACGGCCGCAGCCAAATAGAAGAAGACAAACTGATAGCCCTAAAATACTCCCTAAACGCCTTCCAAGAGCTTCACAACATCATCTACACCCTCCGCCGTTTCACTCTCGCCACTCTCTGCCTATCCCTCTCCCTAAAATAATCCCAAGAGGAAAATAATCTCAAGAGTCCCCAAAGCCCAAAAAGACAAAAAATAACAGCCCTCGCGAAGCCGTTTCCGCTCGCAGCTTCTGCTGCGAAAATCCCCAAATAAAAAGCATCGCCAATCGGGCGATGCTTTATTCCTTTAAGTCCTCCGCGTAAGAGATGTGTCGGTTCTTTAATACATAGGCTTAAACCCATCCGAACGCACAAATTTCTTAGTGACATCTCCAACAAGATCAGTAGAATGGGAAGTATCCAGCTTCAATATATGTCCCTTCTTAGTAAGGTCACACTTCTTCAAATCCACATAATAATACCCGGGATTAGTGACAATATCGAAGTAATACAACTTATCACGCAGATTAGAGTAGCTTCTCCACTGAGTTGAACTTACGTTAGGTTCCCCCTCAACAGTATAGGTATAAGGCACGCAACTGTTCACAAGCACCGAGCGAGTGATAGCAGCCCCTAACTGAGCATCGGAAGTCTGTTCCACTCTATGTGCAAAATAATTAGCGCGAACGCATCTATCCGGACTTGAAACTGTCCCCGGGAGCATATTCTTACCGCCGATCTTCTCCCAATAATTGATGATGGCAGTCATAGCCGGCCACTGTGGGTCATTCGTCATAGCGCGAATATCGCCCGGATTATATATATTGAGATTTCCGTGATCAAACTCAAAGATTATGCTCTTGCCGCTGGCATCAGTCACTCCCCAGTGGAGCGTAGAAACCGTGCCTCCATCAAATGTGGCCCCCTCGATACTGAATGGGGTAGTGGTAAGAAGATTTTGCACCTCATCCACAGTCTCACAATTATCAAGGATCCATCCTACGATCATTGCAAGAGAGATTGGCGGATTCTTTTCGCGGGTAGCATTGTCATAAACAGTCCCCTTGCAGAAAAGACCATTCACCGACAGTCCCTTCTCATTCATACCCTCAGTGATGCCTCCGTCATAACCCACAGCATACACAGCTCCATATTTAGAAGTCCAGTTGATACCGTTTGGAGTTGAAGCACCCTGCTTATGCAATCCGGCAGGATACACATATAGATTTGTGGGGATTGGAGTCTTCCAGTCGAGTGAGCGACCGATTATATACAGATTGTCACTTCCTTCATAGATCACGCGTGTGCAGGCGTCTCCTTGCGCTGGCATTGCAGCTGCACTGATTCCGATAGCTCCTATAGCCAAAGCCTTGTAGATACTTTTCATAGCAGAATTAATATTAAAGATTTATATGCCAATATAACAATTATCCCCCCAATAAAGTTTATTATGGAGCCTTGGAGCCATGGAGCGGCAAGCTTCCCGGTCTGCCCCCTCCTAATAGCCCAAAACGGACAACGGACAACGGAAAACGGAAAACGAATTTGCAAGTTTCAAAATAATTTATTAAATTTGCAAAATTAATTAAACATTATCCAAAATCGAGCCTCGTCCGACCTGTCCGATCTCTCTGACTCGTCCGACCTGTCAGTCTACTCATAAATATGGAAATCTACAAAATATTAGTCGTCGACGACGAACCGGACCTCTGTGAAGGTCTCAAGCTTAACCTCGAGATTGAAGGCTACGAAGCCGATACCGCTTACTCCGCAGAAGAAGCCCTCGAAATGGACCTCACCTCCTACGATCTTATCATGCTCGATGTCATGATGGGTAAGATGTCTGGTTTCGAAATGGCTCGTGTGCTCAAACGCAATCCGAAGACTGCCAACATTCCTATCATCTTCTGCACAGCCAAAAACGCTGACGATGATATGATTGCCGGCTTAAATCTCGGTGCTGACGATTACGTCACCAAACCCTACAACATCCGCAACATACTTGCGCGTATTAAATCCGTTCTCCGTCGCACGGAGCGTGGCGGCGCTCCGGCTCCGGCTCAAGCAGCTGCTCCTGTCACAAAAGAAGATGTCAAGGCAAAGAGAATCATACGTGAGGACGGTCTTGTGATCGACCTTGACCAGATTGTCTGCACCATCGATGAGGTCCCGGTGCGAATGCCAAGAAAGGAGTTTGAACTTCTGTCCCTTTTCATGAGCAATCCCGGTAAGATATTCTCTCGCGAAGACATACTCCAGAAAGTATGGTCAGACGAAGTTGTGGTTGTCAACCGTGTAGTAGACGTCAACGTTACCCGCCTGCGTGCCAAGATCGGCAAATACGGAAAGCTGATCGTGACCCGCTCCGGCTACGGCTACGGCTTCAAAGTCTAATCAAAATAAAAGATAGTTAATAATTCAAGCTTCGCTTGTTCTTGCCTGTTGAATCGCAATTCCTTAGCGAATGAACTGCGCTTGTTCTCCGCGACCTCCAGGCCATGCGTAGCCAAGATTGATC
>CAMWLX010000452.1 GCA_947175225.1 uncultured Porphyromonadaceae bacterium | reverse complement strand
AGTCCGTGTAGCCCGGGAACGTCGCGTAAGCATACACCGTGCAGTTGCGCCCTACGGTAAACGGATCAGTGTAATCTATCCATTCACCATTTACTCCTATACGGTAGTGAATAGTTGCGCCATCGGTAGGACAACTGAGCTTCACTGTCCTCGTCTCAAATTTGAACTCACCTTCCGGTATCGCCACCTTATAGTGGTTCACAACCTCCGTGGTAACTTCCGAAGGAGCCACATCACAATCTTCGATATATGCCAAGGCCTTAATCGTGTCATTGACCAGAAGCGGGAACTTGCCTGCATACAGCGTGCTTTCCATCGTCGGAACTGCGCCGCCGAGGGCATAGCGGAATTTCAGGTCTTCCCTGTCGCCTGTGATCTCGACCACACCTTCTCCCTCAATGAAATTGATCGTAGGCTTCGGCATTACGTCCGGGAAGTCCGATATTTCATGGGTAGCCGTTTCTGAGTCATTGAAGTGATCGCATGTCGCCTTGGCATAGACCGTGCAGTTGCGGGCTATCCTGACAGAGTCTGCATAGACGGTCCAGTTCAACGTGTCGCCAATGCTGTAGCGGATTGCCGCGTCCTCTGTCGTGCTACTGATTCCGAGCTTCCTTGTCTTGAAGTTGTAGCTGAACTCGGGGTTCGCCACCCTATATGAATTAACTACACAAGAATCTCCCTCTACAGGATCAATGTCGCTGTCTTCAATATAGGAGATTGCCCTTATTGTGCCATTATGCGTGAATGGGAATGGCTCTTTCTCATAAAGGGTGCTTTCCATCGTCGGCTGTTTGCCGTCAGTGGTATAGCGTATTGAAGCATCTTCTCTCTCACATGATATGGACACAAGGCCTTTATCTCTGTCGAATTCAATCACTGGTTTTGGCATCACATCAGGGAATTCAGAAATGTCATATGTAGCTAATTCCGAGTCATTAAAATGATCGCGTGTAGCCTTAGCATAGACAGTGCAGTTGTGAGCTATCCTTACCGAATCAACAAATATCGTCCAGTTTAATGTGTCGCCAATACTGTAGCTGATTGCCGCGCCTTCTGTCGGACACATTATTCCAAGCATCCTCGTCTTAAAATTATATCTTATTTCAGGCTTAGATACAGTAAACGTATTGACAATGTACTCAGCGATTGCAGAGGGTTCAATGTCACTGTCCGGGACAAATGCCCTCGCCTTGATTGTGGCATTATGCAGGAGCTGGAATGATTTGCCATCATAGAGCGTGCTTTCCATAGTAGGATCTTTGCCATCAAGTGTATAATGGATTTCCGCATCCGTTCTGCTGCATGTGATGGAAACCGTGCCCTCATCGTAACTGATGTTAGGCATAGGAGTTCCATTCGGCGTGTCCATTATGTGGAAAGTGAATTGTCCGGAATCAGACGTTCCCTTAGCTTCGCTGAGGATTCCATAATAAGTACCTGCCTCGAGTTGGATCATGGCTATCTCTGCAATCTCTGTGGCAGATAACATAGCTACCTTATTGCCGTCCTTATACAAGTCAAGTGCAATCGGCACATCTGCACGGAAATAGAGAGAGTCTCCTTCCGTTGTGAACTTGACAGCCACAAACTTATCAATATCAGGAATGCTGAATGTCTTTCTTGAATTGACTGTCATTTCCACAGCAGATGTGGAGAAGGGATTTGTGGTTGCCTTTTTCCATAGCTTCGGTGCATTCCAGCCTAATTCAGTCTTCGTATGAATTATGTATTCCAATGAATCTGTGGATGAGAGCGAAACCTTATCTCCTTCAAAGAGTGGCTTAAGATCTCTTACATTCACACGCATGCTGTCGGGCAAAGAGACATCAAACATGTAGGAATCCGTAATTTGACGAGCCACTTCCACATAACCCAAGTCTAAGCCATTTACGAAATGGCGATAACCGATTATTGGAACACTGTTTTCATTATTAGTGAAAATCAATAGCTTATGATAGGGTGTACTCCAATCTCCGTCACCGTCGCGAGTACGCAAATTGAAGTAATGCGCTCCCCCACTCTTATCGAAATTGGAGAGATCTACGTCAAATATGGCACTTCCTCCAGTCACTGTTGCCGACACTCTATTCTCGTAATCATTGTCAAACCAATATTCGTAAGCAGAGAATTTGTTTGGATTAGAAGCTATATAGAAATATTTGGCAAAGACCGCTCCCCACTTTCCTTCTCCGGTGCGGACGCGATAGTTGAATCTATGCAGCCCTTTGCGTAGTCCTTTAAGGTCAATATCATAAGTATTAAAGCCATCTGAAAAATCTCCTTCCGTCTTGGAAGAATACTTGTCATCAAGCCAATATTCGAATGCCACAGCATCAACCTTACCATTGAGATTGAGGATCATCTTACGATAAACAGGACCCCAGGCATCCCCTCCATAGCCAAGACGGCAATTGAAGAAGTGGGCACCCTTCGGCAGTGACGATATGTCTATGTCGAGGACACTGCCTCCTTTTGACATATCCCCATCTATCTTGGCATCGAAATCATTGTCAAACCAATACTCGTAGGATATTGCTCCATTGTGGGTGCCGAAAGAATGGAACATCTTGCGATAGACAGCACCATACTTTCCTTCGTCAGTAGTCAGACGGAGGTTGAAGTAGTGGATCCCCTTAGGAAGAGAGTAGGTGTCGACATCAATGTCAAACTTTGAACCGGTAATCGTGCCAGACTCCATCGTCGACATGTCTTTGTCAAACCACCACTCATAACCCGTAGGAGCTGCCGCATAAGCCATTCCCACCGACATGAGCAATGCCGAGATTAAAGAATATAATTTTCCCATAAAAGTCAGATTTTAAGGGAATCAGTCTGCTTTTACAGAGATCGATACCTTCAGTTTATTAGCAGTTGCGTCATAATTGACAGAGCTTTTTGTAGTGTCGACAGTCGGGACAGAGGGATTTTCGGAGAATGGGGATTCTCCGCCGTGGATACCTACGACTGTGGTGCCGTCTTGTCCAAGATAATTACTTAAATCTACGGTTGCCTCTAAATTATCATCCAATAAATTGGTTGAACTATCAATAATGTGACAATCTTTTAAAGTAGCCTTTGATGAGGAATACCTTAAAAGACAATTTATTAATGTTCCCCTTGCTGATTGATTTCCCATTTCGCCATCTCTATTTAATATTGAAGAAATCATATAACGAGGATATGCCTCGAATGAATTAACATTACAATTTATCATAGTTATTTTATCCACGCCACTTCCACACACTCCTATTTTCGAATTTTTTATTACTACAC
>CAMWLX010000451.1 GCA_947175225.1 uncultured Porphyromonadaceae bacterium | reverse complement strand
GATTTCAAGAGGGATCCTTTTAGCGTCTTTTGATAGCCATGCGTCAATATCATCGCTTGTCTTTTTGCCCCCTTTAGAAGTAAACGTAAACTTGATGTGCCAAGCATCCCGTTTTGTTCCGTCACGCATCTTTACTTGCCCCTCCCCTACTTTCCATATTTTCACGGTCTCTTCATGCAAGCCCGAGAAAAGAGTGGCTGAGACTTTCTCGCCTATTGGAAGGGTAGCCGGGTCGATGCGGCGAATCCAGTAGAATACACTCAGCATATCGAAAGTGTCTCCTTTCGAAGCAAGATCAAGAGTCTCAGTGGTGATTTTCCCTTTTTTATCACGGTACTTGGTAGTCTTTCCTGTCACGCTATTCCCCGAATAGGAATACTCAATCACGTCTTTGCCATATTTATCCCCCTCATGGGCGGCCTTCGTATACGAGATGGGACGAAAAGTTGCTTTGTCTACGACCGATACCAGAGTGTCGCGAACCCGGAAGAGTCCGTCTGCCCATGGCTTGGTCTTTCCTGTCAACTGTATATAATATTTCGACCCTTGGTTCTTTAGCGAGAGGGTAGCATCGCCGGAATCCTTGGTGAGTAAGCCCCACTTGTATGTTATGACATACTTTAGGGTCTCATCGGCAAATTTATTATCTGCTGAAGCATTTCCATATCCAATAAGTATACAGAGCCCCGCTACTATATATTTAATTATTCTTTTCATGCCATTTTAGACAAGCAATCCATACAAAAGTTACATCAGTCAGGAATCCACGTAGATTCGCGGGTAAATAGCTGAGCCGGATTTGTCAGTTCAGCCGCCTCAAGGGCACTGAGTTTCTTTCGCCATCCTACTCTTTCATCATCTTTTGCCCCCGGACCCGTGCATTTATATTCTCCGTAGCGTGCAGTCTTCTCGTTTTCCTCTTTCCCCCAGTTATGCCAACCTTTTGGATTGATAGCCTCCGGGAGTTCGCACTCGATGAAGTGAGTGGAAGCGTATGGACGCCATGTGCGTCCGAGATGCACATCCTTCACGTCGGGCGCAGCCGTCACCTTACAGTTATGAAACACATACCCGACCGGATTCTCCTTAGCCGTGGAAGCAGCCGTCAGATAAGAATCGCTCTTAGCATGGATATGGCAGTTGCGGAAGAGGGCTGTAGCGGCACCGAAAATGAAATCTACGGTCCCTTCAATGTAGCAATTGTCGAAAAGATCGCGGGAGTTACGGCCTGTAGCATAGAGAGTGTCTTGATTGCCAAGAATGTCACAGTCGATGACTCGAATTTTATCTCCGGTAGTATGAAGAGCCACTGCCTGCCCTACGGGACCTGCCGTATTCTCAATTGTAAGATTCTTAAGAGTGATGTTGTTGCCGTCTACACGCAGAGTGTAGCTTCCCGAAGTGCCCATATTGTTAAGCTGAGCATAGTCACCGTGAGAGATGACAACCCCCTTACGACTTTCCCCCTCAAGAGTGACATTATTGAGGGTATAGTTCATGAGAATCTTCTCGTCATATTTCCCATTCTTGATGTAGACACGCACAGGGTCTTCCGAATCCCCCTTGAGTTTCTTCAAGGCCTCATTGATGGTGGTATAATCGCCGCTACCATCCTGAGCCACCACTATTGATTGGGCATATTTTACATCTTCCCCAAAAGCCGAAACACTTATCATCCCGATCCATATACCCACCAAAACAACTAAAATTCTAATTTTCATAATCATCAAGTTATTAACATCATGTAAATTTTATCCTCCAAGAGTAGTTAGCACGCTCCGCGTGCGTCCACCCGCATCCAGCCCCTAACTTTTCCGAATCGTCCATCGAAAAAACAAATAATAAAGCAACGCCGCCGCAAAAAGTGCAAATGAGAAGCTATAGTACACCCCGACATTCCCCATATCCAACCCCTTGGCCAGCCAGAACATCACAGGCACACCAATCAAAATATACGCAATAAGCGTTACCCAAAGAAACGGCTTAACGTTCCCTGTGCCCCTGAGTCCGTTGGCAAACGTAAGTTGAATCGCATCCCCATATTGGTAAATCACCAATGGCAATATCAACATCCCTGCCGATGCAAGCACTTCCTCATCAGGAGAGAAGAACCCGGTCAGTGTATGTCCACCAAAGAAGAAGAGTGCCGAAGCTGCCGTAGCAAGTATGAGATTGAGATGCAACCCGGCCAACGTGATGCGCCTCACTCCGACCATGTCGCCAACGCCTGTATAGTTTGCCGAACGAATCGACACCGCTATTCCGAAACTCATGAATATCATAAAGCCTAATTGCGATATAGTATTTATCACTTGATATGCCGCCAATTGAATTTTACCAAACCAACCGGTCACAATAGCCCCCAATGTCCAGAGTCCACATTCCACTCCCGACTGTATCATGATTGGCCATGATGTGTTCCATACAATCCTTCGGATATGCCACACATGGCTCGACCCTATAGCCTCTTTCTTATAGGGGCGATACCTACGCGTCGTCATGAACACTGCCAAGATACCGATCGTAGAAAGCCAACGCGCCGTCAGGGTTGATAGGCCGGCACCGTTCAATCCCATCTCCGGACATCCGAACTTGCCAAAGATAAGCAAGTAGTTGCCAAAGATATTCACGGCATTTGCCGCGAGTATGATCCACATAGGGGTAGCCGTATCTGTCACCGCATTTGCCGTCTGTTGCGAGCAATTGAAAAGAGCCATCGGGAATAGCGACGCCAAGATGATAAGGTAGTATTGGCGTATCAGCGGCAGCAACTCTGCCGGTTGTCCGAAGCAATCAAGGAAAAAATAGAGTATTCCCATCAGCAGAGTAAGACCGATTGACAGGAATGAGTTCACCTGCAATCCGGCGCGCAGAGTCCGACCGGCAGCCTCATGGTCATCACGTCCGAACAGCGCACCGATAAGGGGCGTGATACCAGACGCAAAACCGATCTGCATCACCACCGGAATCATAAACATCGAATTGACGAAAGCCGCAGCAGCCAGTTCATTGACACCGTAAGCCCCCACCATTGCAGTGTCGGCAAAAGCCACCGCGATAATCCCTATCTGCGTAGCCATCACCGGCATCCCCAACTTAAACAGTGACTTATACTCGTTTAAATAACTCATACTTTCAATAATTTTGAATGTAGAATTTAGAATTGCATCCCGGAGTAGTCAGCACGCTCCGCGTGCGTCCCCGCGTGTCAATCTCTCAACCTCTCAATTCTAAATTCTAAATTCAATGTCACTAAATTAAGACCAATTTACGGCGTCAAGCAATG
>CAMWLX010000450.1 GCA_947175225.1 uncultured Porphyromonadaceae bacterium | reverse complement strand
CTCCGATCACTGTAACAGTTAGCGGCAGGCGCAACGGAAAGGCAGTGGAAATCATCTCAGAGACTCCCGCAATCACCCGCAATTCAATCTACACAGTCTTGATCGACAAGGAGACAACATCCAATGCCAAGGGACGCACATTATCACACGGCGACGACGAAGGGCTTCCCACGACAAGCATAAAGGTGAGAGAGTGGATGGAAGGAGATAAGGAAAACGGATCGCTTGATCTTGAGGAGTGTGCAATAGATATCCAAAGATCATCCATTCCCTCGGAAGTGAGACTCAACACCGAAGACAATACGATCACAGTGCCAGCTGGCGGAGTCATGGGAATGAAGATTGCCTTCACTACCGCTAAGCCACTCAAATTAGGCTCGGTAGTCTCCGATACGAAAGGAGTAAGCATCACTCCTGTGGCCCCCACAGCCGCAGAAGGGGGATACATTTCAGAATTCAGCATTGACGTGGAGAAGCAGCCCAAGGGCGCGAAACAATATCAGACAACGGTATTCTTCAACGGCTCTTCAAATTTCTTCATCAATATCGAGGTGGAACCCTCTCCCTTTCAGATTCCTACAGTACATATCGGAGGCCACGACTGGATGTGCTTCAACGCGGTCTCCCAGGATTCCGAAGAGCAGATCTATCTTCCAAAAGGAATGACCGCCAAGGACATGTATCGTGATTGCTTCGAAGATTGCCTCGGAAACCAGTTTCAATACGGCAGACCTAATCCTTTCTCTCCCTGGAAAGCCTACGATCCAAACATGCTTGCCGACCAAAAAAGAGACACACCATGGCACACACAGTCGATGATGCCTCTTCCGAAGGGCTATCACGTTGCGTCGGCAGAAGAATGGGAAGACCTCATACCCTCAGGCACAGTGATCCCGGCGTCTTACATGACCCGCACCGGCGACTCGATACGAGCTACAATCGTAACCGCTCCGGATCTACTCGACAATACGCCCTCCGCAGTCACGAACGCTCAGAACTATCTAAAACGTGGAGTTCTTTTCGAGTCCATCACCAGCGGTGCCAGACTCTTTCTTCCGATGGCGGGCATCAAGACCAATACGAGCTGCGAGATTCCGACTGACCCGAATTTCAGATTCGACACCAGAAGCGGATACTGGATGAAGGAACAGAACCAAGTAATGATCCTTCAATGTGAGAAGAAAGGTGAAGGCTCCCTTGGAATCCAATTTAAGCGCATGAGCTGGAACGCAGACGGATTTGTAATGGTGAGAGGGATAAGGGATTGACGATTAACGATTAACTGTAAACGATTAACTAAAAGCTATCAATTATTAACGACTTTAATAAGTATTTAGCCATGAAAACACAAAAATACCCATTATATACACTTTGCGCGCTTTACGCTCTTGCTATGGTTTCCTGCCAAGAAGAACTGATGTTTGACAACAGCCCCATTTCTAAAGGGAACGGCATCACCTTCCATATATCTCCTCCGGCTAATGATTCAGACGCGAACACACGCGGAGAGTCTGCAGAGGATCGCGTCGTAAGCCTCCGCTATCTTCTCGCCGATGCGAACGGGAAAGTGCTGGCACATTGCAACGGACAACTCTCTGAGAGTCTGGACCAACTTAATGTCTACGATCTCAAGGCGGGCGACTATTCAATAGTCTTCTTAGGCAGTTCCCATGAATCGGACCTCGCACGTATCGGGAATCCCATGACTCTTGACGAGACATGGCTTCAGAACACAATGATGACGCTTCCTATAGACGGATCGTATTTCTTCAAGAAGATTGATTTCACATTGGGAGAATGTATAGAACCGAAGGAATACGAAGTGACTCTTGAAAGGGCTCTTTCAAGAATCAAAGTAGAGTTTCCCGGTATTCCAACTGCAGTGGAGGCAATGATATCGAGCGTGAACATATCGCTTGATGAGGGCAGCCATGTATATTCATCCGTTAACGCCGACTGCACCTATACCGGCGAAGCCACAATACGCAACTACGAGATATGTGACTCCAGCTTCAACCTTACGCTCAACACTCTTCCTTCGGCTACCCCCCTATCAGGAACTGTCAAGGTCAAGAGCGGCACTCTTTCCGGAGACTCTATCTCTACCACCTATCGCTTCTCTGACCTCAAAGTGGAGGCAGGGAAGGTGAACAGCATCACGATAGCCTTGCGTCATCCTGATATCAAGACGGGCTTTATCCGCATCCGCCCACAAGACTATTTCAACTACGATGCCGACCTGATGCTTATGGAAGACGAGCCTATCAACGTGCTTCACGACATCAACCATCGCAACTTCAGCATAACAGAGCCACTCGTATTGAAGACATATGACAACCGGCTACGCCTTCAGCTCTACTCCGCTGCACCTGCCAACAATGTGGACATCTACGCCAACTTCCCCAGCTTAGGAATAGACAGCGTATGCCTTGCTCATATTGACCGAGTAGAAGCTCTTCTCGACATGATGGTGCCGATGACATTCACCAAAAAGGAAACTCAGTATATAGACATCCATGGAAAACGCGTCACCATTCCGAAGATGGACATCCCTTCCGATATCGAATGGATAGTCAAGAGCGATGATCCTTACCTGACAAGAATGTCGAATCTGAGCTTAAAGAAATGGAGCGTGAGCTTCCACGAATGGGAGAATATCTGGCCAACAAAGGCCATCACTCCCGACCTCAAATGCATGAGGCATGCGTTAGTGCAGATGATCAATCTCGCCCTTACGATCGACTCCGATGAGTTTGCAGCAGAGCTTGCCGCACACGAAGGAGAGTTTGTGGATTCAGGCATAAACTACACCAACGAGGACATCATCCATAGAATACACAACTACTATGAATGCAATTACAGCTTAGGTGCCAGCAATCCATCATCAGGAGCCAACGGATGGGGAGGTGGATATCATTCCGGACTACTTTCTCTGATCATCAACCAGGATTATTACGCCCAGATGTATCCGACAGAAGACCCTGAAACTCCCTGCAACAGAGCACGCGAATGCTTCTATCATGAGTTTTCCCATGGCCTCGGGTTTACCCACGACGGCAACATGACATATGGGGGCACCTGGACCAACACCGTAGGCACTGCTTACCTCAACGCCTACAAGGCAGGAAAGATCTTCTTTTATTCTCCTGACTTCATCGAGCGTATTCCCTACAAACGTTCAGAAGCTCCTATGTGGGCTAACCGAAGAACATGACAGGAGACTTAAGCTGAAAAGTTACTGGCAAGAAAAATGTATTAAAAAAATGTAAAAAAGTAGTTTTTTAACACTACAATAC
>CAMWLX010000449.1 GCA_947175225.1 uncultured Porphyromonadaceae bacterium | reverse complement strand
AAAAAAATATCGTATCAGAATAGTCTTACATTATAAAAAGACCAATATTGTCAATATTCAGACCTTTACCAAAGCATGCGAAACAAGTAATTTTGCACCCGATTCAATAGTTTCTAAAGTAAACGTATGATAAAATCAATAAATACAATTATTCTGACGATAACGGCTATGGCATTTTTTAGCATTGCAGTATCGGCACAGCAGACATTCGTTATAAAAGGAATAGCTGTGGAGTCAGAAACAAATGAGCCTCTTATCGGGGCATCCGTGAGATGCGGCAGTGTCGGTGCTGCAACAAATATTGACGGTAAATATGAGCTTTCAGTAAAAGAAGGCTCTTATGATATGGAATGTTCCTATATCGGTTTTGAGAATGACAAACGTAGGATTGCAGTATTGTGTGATACTACAATTAATTTTGAGTTGAAAAGCTCTACGAATGAATTGTCGGAAGTCGTTGTGTTGTCTCGTTCCGTGATGGACAGATTAAGAAACACCCAGCCTGGAATGGAACGTATAGACATTGACGAGATGTCAAAAACTCCGGTACTATTTGGAGAGCGCGACATATTGAAATCATTACAGCTTCTTCCCGGCGTATCAGCCGAGGGCGATGGAACCGGTGGATTTCAAGTCCGTGGCGGTACAGCAAGCCAGAACCTTGTGCTGCTTGACGATGCTCCGGTTATAAATTCGGGACATCTGTTCGGATTTTTCTCAACATTCAACGATCCTGCGTTATCAAGCGCCACCCTTTACAAAGGTCAGATTCCGGCACGTTATGGAGGTGCAACTTCTTCTGTGTTCGATGTGAGTACAAAAGCAGGTAATCCTGAAAGATATAAAGGCTCTTTCACTGTAGGATTACTTTCGGCAAAATTTGACATTGAGGGACCGATAATCAAAGACAAGCTATCTTTCTTTATTTCCGCCCGACGTTCCTATATGGATTTGTTTCTGAAATTCACAGACCAATTCAAGGATAACTCCCTCTATTTTTACGATATAAATGCCAAAGTCAATTACAACGTAGGATACAATGACAAAATTGCAGTATCACTGTTTGTCGGACGTGACAACCTCGGAATGAGTGATATGATGAATATGCAGTGGGGCAATATCACCACGACAGCCAAATGGTATCACACTTTCAATGACCGACTATCATCTGTGGCGACTCTGTATCATGGCAATTTTATAAATGATATGGGTATGCAGATAACATCTGAAGATGACAATATGAACGGTCATCTACGTCAAACAGGAATAAAATATTCATTTTCCTGGAATCCTCATGAGAATCATAATGTGGATTTTGGATTGCAGTCAGCTCTTATTGACTTAAAATCTGCTGAATGGACTATGGGTGCAACCCACCAGAAGGAGCAACGCCGAGGTTGGGAAAGCGGAGTATGGATAAATGACGACTGGGCCATAAGCGAGCGCGTCCATATAATGGGTGGCCTCCGCCTGGACATAATGTCGGCATTAGGCGGCTCTCCCTATTATAAAATGGATGAAGCAGGCAATATTATAGACAGCTATACGCCTCGTAACGGAAAGCCATATAAGACATATCTGTCTGTTGAACCGCGTCTGAGTCTGAATTACCGCATCACCGACTTGCAAAGTATAAAAATGGCATATAGCAGGAGTTCGCAGAATATCCATGCAATACGCAGTACGGGGTCTTCGATGCCGTTTGACAGATATGCAATGACAAGCAATGTAATAAAGCCTCAGACTGCCGACCAAGTAAGTGCAGGATATGTGGCTCTCTTTGGTAATACCCGATGGGAAGTATCAGGCGAGGTGTTCTATAAAGACATCCACAATATCTATGACTATAAAGATGGGAAATCATTCAATTCCGAAATTGAGATAGAACGTCTTATCTTAGGGGGTAAGGGACGTGCATACGGATTTGAGTTCACCTTGCGCAAGAATGCCGGTAAACTTACCGGATGGGTGGGCTATACTTTATCGTGGGTGCAAAATAAGATCGACGGTATAAATAACGGTAAATGGTACACGGCAGGAAACGACAGACGTCATGATATTTCTGTGGTGGGAATATATGAGTTCAATAAAAAATGGAATATGTCAGCGGCATGGGTGTTCAACACCGGACAGGCACTGACCGCACCGAGTGCTAAATATGAAGTGGACGGTATCCACATGTTCCATTATGCGGAAAGAAACGGATATCGCGCTCCGGCTTATAATCGACTGGATCTAAGCGCGACATATACGCATGTGGGTCCGAAACTTACCTATGAATGGTCATTTGGAATATATAATGCATATTCGCGCTATAATCCTTTCCTGATAGTATTTGAAACCGATGAAAACGCTCCAACCGGCTTTAAGACCATGAAGTATTCCCTTTTCGGTCTCGTTCCTTCCGTCTCATACACATTAAAATTCTGACTTCAAATGAAATCCCTACATTATATGGCTGCCTTGTTCCTCTTATGCTCATGCACAGAGGAAATACAGCTTGACTATCGTCCGATAGACCCTCTTTATGTGATAGAAGGACATGTGAGCAACGAAGGCTCTGAAGTCGTAATCACGGGAACACGTGACATTGACGACCCGGTACTAAAAACAGGAGTAGAAGTACAATCCGTAGTATTGTCATCAGATAATGGCATAAAAGAAACGCTCACCTATAGAGAAGACGGCATATACCGTTCGCTATCATTCATTGGAATACCCGGTCAGACATATACACTTACGGTTATTATTGACGGAGAATCCTTTACTTCGAGTTCAACGATGCCCGGAATTACTGAAATAGTATCTACCCGTATGAGATGGGAAGAAATGATGGGTAACGATATGCTCCATTTGATAGTAGACGTCTGCGATAAAGCTGACGATATAAACTATTATTACTACCGAATACTCCGTAACGGCAAACTGTTCAAATGGAATGTGATGCGTGACCTTGACAGTTCAAGCAATACTGTACAGTTTGATATAAGCTGCATGAACCGGGATAAAGCAGAAAAAAATGATCCTGAGGATTATGATTCCATTCTTTTTGAGGGAGATGACATTACCATCGAGGTAAGAGCAATAGATATGAAGGCTTATGATTATCTTTTCTCGGCGAAACTTTCTGGACAGAATCATTCAAATCCGGTATATGACTTCGACGGAGAAGTCCTTGGTTATTTCTCTGCCTATTCATCTACATCAAAATCGTTTGTATTCCATTATTCCGATATTGAAGACTGAAAAGTCTCATGACTAAAGAAGTATTCTTTATAATGGGATAATGAGATGATGTGAGTTTTGTTACATCCAAGTTGCTACCATCGTTTTCCATCAACTATAT
>CAMWLX010000448.1 GCA_947175225.1 uncultured Porphyromonadaceae bacterium | reverse complement strand
GAAACAATGGATGTCCAACAGGAATCTTTTGTATGTCAGCCTTTATACTGTAGTAATGGTTGGGCTCGAAATTGAATTGGTCAAATTCTCCGACTTCTGCGTATTTCTCCGGATCAAATGATGGATATAACTTAAATTCACATAATCTGTCATTGCAGACTGGTCCGTTATAGTCAGCTCCTCTGCATCCGATGGCGAAGTATGTGGGATCTTCTTGTCTGATAAACTCATATTCATCCGTCGCTCTCTCGCCGGCTTTTGCAAGATTGGAAGAGCCGGCATCCGGTTTGTAATATGTTTCTTCCGGAAGCCATACATTGCAGGGGATCCAGAAGTCAAAACCGTCTTTTATTTTTTGAAAGGCATCTTCTTCTGTATCTTGGGTATGTTGTTTCCAGTCGCGGCTCACCTTCTGTATATAATGGACTTCCTTCCCGTGAGGAAACAACTTTCCAAAGGGGACATTACGCCATTGCCAGTATTTGAAAACTAAATCATCAGTAAAATTTTCTAATTTGACATGAACCTTGCATGCATTTCGGATCAAGTCGACCGAAGGATTCCACGTTGAAGGATCTTTGGATATCTTGGTCCATCCGCTCATGAGCAGATATTTTTCCGGTTGTGTGTCATCATCTTTAACCGGGTAGAAGAAGTCCTGCTGATTGTGGAGGTCAAAGTCAAAATTCCTCAGAGAGTCGAGTGTGCTGAATTTTGAGCGATTCTTTGCAGTAAACAGACTCTCGTCATGCGTATTGGCGATGACCACACAAGTGAAGTCCTCCTGGTCATTACGGGGAACCAATATGTTTATGTTTTTAGTGCTTATTTCACATTTTTCTTCGTCTGTTGCCCATTCTTTGGCAAGGTTCCCGTCTGGCACCTTATCATGGTTATAAGTTTCAAAAAGTTTATAATACCGAGGTTTTCCTACCCTCGTGCCCTCTTCATTATATTCGATGATCCAGAAATCTGCGATTGTTTTCTCTTCCGTTGTCGCGTCAAAGTAAGTTTCTCCTTCACGAGTCTCAGGATTCACCGCTACCATAGGAGCCACGGTGAGAGAGAAAGGCATGGCAATTTCCTCCGCTATGCTTGACGGATCATCTTCAGAATCAAACTGATAATGGCTGAAATAATCATCAGCGCACGATGATATTCCCGTGGCAATCAGCGCAAGCCAAAGGATAGCGAGGATTATATGGTTATTCCTGCTTTCAGTCAGCTTATATATATTATTATTCATCTTCATCGTTTCCAATGTGTTAATTATACCTTAATATTCTTCTTGGTCGAATATAAAGTCTATCGTTTCTCCATTCCACACCCAGGCGTCATCGTGTTCATCATCCTCGTGTTGCGGGTCATCGACATCTATTGTGAACGATCCCGCCTTGATCTGACCGGTGTATGCCTTCTCAATCGTGAACTTATAGGTGTAGTTCGTGCCCATCTCCCAGGTTTTTCCTTTCAACGGGATTGTAATTTTCCTTAATACGTCGTGATCGTCATTGACAGAATAATATAATCTGATTTCTGATTTTGAATCTGCTACGAAAGTCTGGGGAAGGATAATCACCGCACTATTGTTGTCAAAGATGCTGACGTTCTCTTTGTTGTTGGTGATCTTCTTAGGATTGTCTTTGAAATCAAATGTCAGATCCTTTACTCCTTCATTCCCTAACTGAAACTTAACCGTTAAATTATCAGTAGAGTTGCCGGTGCCCAATGATTCAGGCGTGAAGGAGAAGTCTGCCCTGGTTCTTACCCCTATCAATTCAATCTTTTGAAAGAGTAGGTATTCGTCCTTATTATAAGGATAATTCGTCTTGTCATCCTCATCCTCATACATCAGGACTTCATCCAATGCAGGCATAATATTGATTGTCGAGAGAAGATGTGTGAAATTGAATCTAACCGGACTCCCGTTATCCATATTGTATTTTCTTCTGTGAGTCGCGACAAGAATGTCTTTCGCATTATCCAGTGCATCAGGCAACTCATACGTGAAGCTGACCATAGAATTCTCATATTTCAGATTATGCAGATCGGGCAGCACATCATACGGATGTATAGCCACGAATGAATGTTCCTGACCCATCAGCCAGTATTGTTTTGCTCCATAGTCCCATCTGTTGTTCTTTAATTCCACCTTCTGCGTATTAAAGATCGTCTTGAGTCCGGCATAGAATTCTCCGGTCCTGTTCATATCTCCAAACAGCATGAAAGGACTATTCTTTAAAGTAGCATTGGTAGTGATAGCTGCACGCGTGTTATTTCCAACCTCAAAACTCATTTCTTCTCCCAACTCTGAGTCCGATACGTCAGGGTCTGACGTACACGATGTCGCATACACCAGACAAGCCAATATTGTGAAAATAATATATTTTAAACTGTTTCTCATATTATTTTAGTCATTCCTTACCATGAATCAAAATCTCTTCAGAAGTCATCATTCAATGGTGAAATTTACATCTCCATCTTTTATTTCCTCGTTGTTATAATCTTTTACCGTGTGCCATGTAGCAGTAGGTGTCCCGGTGACCTCTATCGGCGCTATGATCGGTTTTCCGGGCATAGCATCTTCCGGATCCTGCACTCCTATTCCATCAGTATAGTTAAGCTTATAAATGTATTGAAATCCCGGATTCCATCTTTGCTGAGAGGTAGATGGGATACAAGCTGCCCATCCGTAATTCCTGATTTCCTCGTTCTCTGGTGTGATATACTCCTTTGAATAGCTCTTGTCTGTATAGAATTTTTTGTCTCCGGTCTTCCTGTACACTTGATGTTTTACCTTTCCGGTTGATCTCTCAACTGAAAGATAGACCACTTTCATATTATCTTCAGTTACGATAACTGATGAATTTATATTCGCTCCTTCTATGTAAGGATAGAGCAGTGTTTTATTATCGGTGAGTTTTTCTTTCACACGTAGGAGCACGCTGAAATAAAGTTTTTGATTTGCAATATTGTTATTTTTATTATTCTTATAATCTGTCCATACGGTATAATCCAAAGGAATCACCAGTGCACAGCCACTTCTTCCCATTATATTGGCAGATTCTTCTTTCGTTTTGTATTTTCCATCACCAATCTTAACCACTTCATCCCCTTCCTGGAAGATATACTCTACGCACCCTTTTTTCTGATTAACTCCGGTCCATCTTCCAACTTTTGTAAGTCGCCAAGACTCGTTTTGGGCAGTTAAATTATTAGATATACCCTGAAAACTGAAATCACTTTCAAGAGCAATTCCACCTACTCTCACACCGGCTATTTCAACCTCATAACTTTGAGGATCTCCAAATGCTTCGAAATAGAGACCACTCAAATGATGCTGGAATGTAAGAT
>CAMWLX010000447.1 GCA_947175225.1 uncultured Porphyromonadaceae bacterium | reverse complement strand
CCATAACCCCATAAACCCATAAACCCATAACCCTCAACTTTCGCAAGCGAAAGTTGAATCATATAATAAATACGTAGTTATTGACGTTTTTCGTATATGAAAACAATGCGAATACTCTTTTTTTTCTTTATGACTTTCCTCGCCTCGGCCTTCTGGACCGGGTGCATTTCTGATGATTTCACCGATTCTCCCTCCGATCTGCTGACATTTTCTACCGATACTCTGAGATTTGACACTGTATTCACCAATCTTGGAACCCCTACGGCGCGTCTCAAAGTCTTCAATAAAGCATCCAAGGCTGTCAATATTTCAAGCATCCGCATGAGAAATGATGATGGCATATTCTCTATGAATGTCGATGGCGTGTCTGGAAAAGTGTTTGAGAACGTCGAGATTCGCGCAAATGATTCTATTTTCATATTCGTGGAATGCTTTATCGATGAAAATAGTGATCAGCGTCCGTTCAAAGTAGAGGGAATGATGGATTTCTTGACTAATGGCGTGACTCAGACTGTCACTCTTGAGGCATACGGCCAGAATGTAAAGCGTCTGCGTGGGGTAACATTGGATGCTGATGCGACGTTTACTGATGAAATCCCATATATTGTATTCGATACTCTTAGGGTAGCCAAAGGAGCGACCTTGACTTTGAATCCCGGTACCCGTATCCTGTTCCATGATAAGGGTATGCTTCAGGTAGATGGCTGTCTGCTTGCCCTTGGTCAGGAAGGAAAAATGATTCAAATGAAGGGCGACCGGCTCGGCGATGTCCTTCCCGATACGGGGTATGAGATTCTCGCAGGTCAATGGCAAGGCGTAAGATTTGGTCAAGAATCTTTTGGCAATCGTATTGAATATGTTGAGATGCAGTCTTCTGTGCAGGGAGTTATTGTTGACAGTTGCGGTGTAACCGACAGAAATAAGCTTACGCTCGTCAATTCATGGCTTCATAATTCGCAGGGCAATGTGCTGCGGTCGGAGCATTCTTGGGTGGATGCCTATGGATGTTGCTTTTCTGATGCCGGGGAGGCAACGGTATATCTGCGTGGCGGAGTCCACGACTTTGTACAATGCACTTTGGCAAACTATTATCTCTTCGCAATCTCGCCGCAGTCTATTCTTACTCTTTCGCATCTTTCATGGGAAGACAGTTCCGGAGTTGCAAATCCCCTGATGAAAGCTAATTTCAACAATTGCATCATCTATGGCATCACTTCGCCTATCTCACCGGGCGACCTTGAAGGTACTGACGTATATCTGCGAAATGTCCTTCTTGGAGTGGGAGGTTCAGACGACAATAATTTCATTTCATGCCTCTGGGATGAAGATCCTCTGTTTGAGACAGTGCGCAATGATTATTACTTCAACTATCGTCTGAAAGAAGACTCTCCGGCGATAGGCGCCGGAAATCCGGCTTATGTTACTCCCCAATGCCTTGTAGATATGGATGGCATAAATCGCCTTGAATGGGGCAACCCGGCTCTTGGTGCCTACGCTCGTTAAAAGTCTTTTATCTCTGTAAATCTTATGATTCCATTTTCGCTTGCGGAAATGGAATTAATATTCCGAGAAGAGTGTAGGTCTGATAAGGATTCCGAACCGCAGGCGGTTGTGGAATTGATTGTATGCCAAAAGTCCTTCCCCATATCCGTTGTAGAAATCAAGGAAAAGATATTGATTTGAAGTCTTGTGTATGCGCCAGCCTAATTGTAAGTTGGTGTTCCAGTTCATGTTCCATCCTTGTCGCTTGACGAAGGTCGCTGCCATAGTGAATCGGCGGTCGTTGGAGTTCAACTGGAATCCCATCTGGAAGATACCGCTATATTTAAGGATGTCTTTATTGTTCATGCCGTCTACTATTGGATACCAGTACTTGGCATGCACAGAAAGCCACTCAGTGACGTAGGCGCTTCCGGCGAGCGACACCTTATTCCACGAACGCGATGCTTCGCCATCTTTGCCGTTGCTCTCATGTTCCAATATGAGAGTCATTTTGCCGCAATATCTGTCTTTGATGAAGAAGGGTTTGCTCCATCCGATACCCGGGTTGAAGTTCAAGTCGCTCATTGGCATCGAGTTTTGGAATACTTCCCAAAAAACTTTCTCAGTAAAAAACAGATAGAGGTATGTTCCCCAGGGCAAAGTCGCATTGGTGAGCCGCTGCGAGATGGAGAGCTGAAACTTTATCCCTGAATTATATGAGTTGGGTTTGTGGAATGGATCAGTGCCCAATGCGAAATAATTGTCCTTGTAAAGTCCAAAGAATGGTCCGATATCCATCGATTTCTTGATGGAATCAGTGTTTTCAGTCACTCCTTCAGGCACAAGAATCTGAGCTTCTGCCTTTTGAGGGCAGAAATACAAAGTGAGGATTGCTGTTAAGGAAATAATAAATGTATAGCGGTTAGGTCTCATACTGGATTGAATCAGGATGGTGATCGCTCTTTTGGAATGCAATATGGATATGACTATCCACCCTGAGAGGCTTTAGCTAACAGGGTGGATGCTTTATTCTTAATGAATCTGAGGATTCACGGTTTTTTAATTAAGCTGACCGTTTTCAGCAGCTTTTACCATATCATCTGAAGGATAAATGTAGATTTCAACTCGACGATTTTGAGCGCGGCCTGCCTCAGTATCATTGCTTGCAACGTAGTCTTGCATTGGGTAGCCCTTTGCAGCTATTCTATCGCCTGCAATCCCTTGTCCTTCCAGATATACTTTCACGGCGTTGGCACGTGCGTCAGCCACTTTTGTGTTTGCTGCCATTGAGCCGGTGTTGTCAGTATATCCGCCGATTGCAACGTCGGTGAGCGGATTCTGCTTCAATGACTCAGCGAATGCTGTCAGCTCATTCTGGGCTGCCGGTTGGATATTAGATTTGCCTGTAGCAAATAGGATGCCACCGGGGAATGTCACCTTAATAGCCTGTACACCTTCCACTTCAGTTTTCTCTACAGTTGCTGTCTTGAGTTCTTCCTCAAGTTTCTTCTGCTGATTGTCCATGTGCTTTCCGATGATCGCACCAACTGCGGTGCCTACGGCTGCACCAACGCCTGCACCGATGCCTGCTCCCTTTCCTTTTCCTATTAGAGCGCCAATTCCGGCTCCTAATGCTGCTCCGCCGCCGCCGCCGATTGCGGCTCCTTTGCCTAAGTTTGTAGTGTTACATCCTGCCACGAGCATGAGCACTGCAAGGAATACACAAGATAATGCTTTGATTTTCATTGTCTTTTTTTGTGTTTTAATAATATTTGATATGTTTATAGGAATATCTCTAATGTCGTTTTTTTAACATTTGGAGAATTTTTATAGTATATCTTTATAACAATAAAATTTTGTGATTGTTTATAAT
>CAMWLX010000446.1 GCA_947175225.1 uncultured Porphyromonadaceae bacterium | reverse complement strand
TTAACTCTTCTTTGTAAATTTTTCAATTCGCAAATAAGTTTAAACAACTTCTATAATAAATGCACTTTCGATAGAATTTCAGTGTAGCTAATTATGCGTTATTACGAGTGAGCTGGAAGTCGTCGGGAAATGTGAGTTCGCAAGAGGAAATCTTTTCTACGGCTTGCTCTACTGTCAGGCAATCGGCAAGCCTGACATTTCCCACCCTTGTCCTGCAGAGAACCGTAAGATGAGCTCCTGAATTTAGAGCTGCTCCGATATCCCTTGTAAGAGCACGGATATATGTGCCTTTTGAGCATACTATCCTAAGCTTAAGTTCAGGAAGAATAGATGGGAGCATTTCAAGCTCCTCAATGACAAGCGGCTTTGCCTTTAATTCGACTTCCTTACCTTTCCGGGCATATTTGTAGGCTCGCTTTCCATCCACTTTTACAGCACTGAAGACAGGTGGCACCTGCATGATATGGCCAGTGAAGCGAGGAAGAATTTCGCGTACCATATCTTCTGAGATATGCTCAAAAGGATATTCTGCGTCTATCTCTGTCTCCAAATCGAAACTTGGAGTGGTTGCCCCAAGCCGGATAGTAGCAACATACTCTTTAGTGCCATTTTGAAGACGCTCAATGTCGCGGGTAGATCGTCCTGTACATATAATCAGCACTCCCGTAGCAAGGGGATCGAGAGTCCCGGCATGCCCAACCTTGAATTTTTTTACATTTAGACGCCTTTGTATAGCGCCCCGTATGCGTTTGACGGCATCAAACGAAGTCCAGCCAAGGGGCTTGTCGATTCCGATAATTTCTCCTGTTATAAAATCCATCTTATTAATTTAAGTTTCGCTAAGCTCAACTTAAGGGTTCTATGTTTATGGGGTTAAAGTGTCTCAAAAGGTTAATAATCTCGAGTTTACCAAACGAGACATAGGATTGCTACTATCACACAATATAGTGCAAACCAAATGAGTTTTCCTTTTTTCACAAGATTGAGCATCCATTTACAAGCGGCACATCCCACCAAAAAAGCGGAGACAAAACCGATTAGAAGACAAGTGTCCGAGACAGGAGCCTGTCCGGTCGTCTCTCCTGCCAAAATATCCTTTAAGCTAAGCAAAGCTTCCCCGACGATAGGTATAATCACCATGAGGAATGAAAAGGATGCCACCTTATCACGTTTGTCACCTATAAGGATACCGGTAGCAATTGTAGTGCCACTGCGGCTAAGACCGGGAAGCACGGCGACAGCCTGAGCCACGCCTATGGTAAGCGCATCAGCAAAAGTAATGTCGCGGCCACGGTTGGCACTGACCATCTTTCCGTTCATCAAGCGATCGCTATAATGAGCAAAAGCCAATAGGCAAGCTGTAGCCAATAGGCAGATTCCAACAACTGTCAGATTTCCTGTAAATACACTTTCTACCATATCCTTAAAACAAAATCCAACGATTGCGATAGGAATACAGCTAATCAAAATCTTGATGACATACCAAAAATTATCATCTTTCTTGAAAGTAAAGAAACTCTTACATAGATCCCGGAACAGCGGCCACAAAACCACTACAGTACTCAGCACTGTGGCTGCGTGAAGAATCACGTCAAATTCCAAAGCATCGTCACCTTGAAGTTTAATTCCAAGTATTTCACGGAAGATCACAAGATGACCACTTGAAGATATGGGAAGATATTCAGCAAGTCCCTGGACAATGCCGAGGATAAGGGCGTCTAACCAATCCATAACAATTTATAAATTTGAATTGAGAATTTAGATTTATGAATAATGCATTAAAGAAGCACAATGTCATATTTAGAGCCATTTATACTTAGGCATTGCTTTTTGGCTTGATGAGGATGGCAAAAGCCATGAGAAGAAAACCTAAGAAAGTCACTGCAGGGCCTATGATTATGCGCCGGGTGGAGAAGATATCAGGATTGAAACCACCTTCAACCGAACTGCCCGGACCTGCCATAAGAATGAATCCTAATATAATTAATACGAGGCAGCCTGCCATGGCTATATAGTTCTTCGGTCCAAAGGGACGCTGGCTCTCTTCGACTTTCTTTATGTCTCCTTGTTGTGGATTTGGGAATTTTATCTTCATCTTAATTTAATTGAGAATTTTCCTATATATCAATTAACGCATATGCTGTCGATTTATTTAAAGAGTTCTTCATAGTTTTGATGCAGGTGTCGGGTAGTAGCCAAAAGGGCAGCTAACCCACATATCAATGTGCCTCCCAATATCAGTCCGGCATCGACTATACCCATCCACTTCCAATTTATTAAAGTAGACAACTCTTCAAAACCCATCTGCCCGCTTGCCGCAAGCATACCGGAAAGTAAAGCTCCGGAAACCAAGCCTGCTACGGCTCCCACTGTAGCATTTGCAATTAAAAACGGACGACGGATAAACCCATCGGTAGCACCGACAAGTTGCATTGTATGTATCGTAAATCTTTTGGCATAAATTGCCAATCTCACTGTATTGCTAATCAGAACAAAGGAGATGACAAGCATAATCGCGGCTATTATCGTGAATATGAGAGTCAATTTCTTTATGTTCTCATTCATAGTCTCAATCAGCTTGCTATCTGGTGTCCCAACTTCTTCCACTCCCTTTACAGCCGCCACGCTTTTCTTAATTCCTTCTATCTTGCCTACGGTGGAGTATTCAGCATCAACAGTGAAGGCAATTTCAGGAGAGAGAGGGTTGACTCCAAATACATGTTCAAGATCTTCTCCTGTAGTTTCTTTCCAGTTGTCAAGGGCTTGCTGACGGGAAATATATCTGACATTCTGTGCAAACTTTGTGTTAGCTATGGCATTGCAGATAGCGGTAGCACGTGCATCATCGACTTCATCCCCCAACACCACGCTTATCTCAATCTTCTCCATCATGCGTCGCGATTCAACTGCAGCTGCAATCCAAATCATGGCTATAAGCCCTAATGTAAGCAATGCAAGTGTCACGCTCACGCCTGTAGTGGTATGGGCTGCCCAACTGGATATCTTTACCTCTTTTTGTGGTTTCATTATTCAGATTTATCTGTATTGTCTGGCTCGCAGACGAGAAACGATTGCAAAGTTAATACATTTTTGTCCTAATGTCAAGTAAAATAGTTAAAAAGATCCAAAAATGGCTACGAAAAAAGGACTCGTATCTCTACGAATCCCTTTTTTCCGATATCCCTCGAAATCCTTCGCAAGATACCGTGTGTCCTAATCCTAATTTAACTATTAATCCATAACTTTACTAATGCAACAATAATTGTCAATGAAACGATTAATTGGTCTTTACTGTATGAATGTCTTTACTAAGAATACACAAAGTTAATACTTTTTTACAATTTTTACAAATAGCC
>CAMWLX010000445.1 GCA_947175225.1 uncultured Porphyromonadaceae bacterium | reverse complement strand
CTCATGGGTGTCATCATCGTTTGCGTAATCTTCCGGAAGCTGATGTTTTAGTTCATTCAGGTGATTTTACTATGACTGGTACCGAATCGGAGGCACTTGATTTCTTAAACTGGCTCTGCGACTTGCCATACAAACATAAAATTTTTATTTGTGGGAATCATGATGACAGTCTGTATGATGCAAATATTGATGGACTTGACAATAACGTGCATTATCTTCGTAATTCAGGTGTGGAAATAGACGGCATGCGGTTTTATGGAATTCCGATGTTTATGAATGATTGCATTACTCCCCGACAAAATTATAACTATGCCAACATTCCAGCTGATACAGATATTCTCATAACCCATTCACCCGCATACGGATTACTTGATTTTGATGATAATACACATTATGGATCGAATGCTTTACTGGAAATAATCACGACTATAAAGCCCAAGTATCATTTGTTTGGCCATATTCACAGTAAGCATGGTATCTTGCAACAAGATGGCACTTTCTTTTCAAATGGAGCCATCATGAATTCAGATTATACTAATCTCAATATGCCAAATTTGATCGAGATACAATAAACATTTAAAATTTTTCAAAAAACTACTTTTTTTCTCGAAGGTGTATCGCCAAATGATACACCCTCGGTCTAATTTTGTACTTGTCAACGAAAAACTCTATCTTAATATACTCGATATGAGCAAGAAATCAATACAATACCTGAAACAGGCAGCCGGCAAATTGCGTGATGGCAAACTGAAAAGATTAGGCACAAAAGAGCTTTCAGAAGCTCTTGAAGGACTCATGGCAACTCTTGGCCTCGAGACAAAAGAAGAGGCAATCATATTCTCGGCACTCTTTGACATGAGTTGTGCCGGCCGCAGCTCCGACCTCGACGATGTCGCAAGATACTTCGGAGCTGCCCAACTCGATGTGATGGAGTATGTGCCTGCTCTCAAAGGTCTTATTAAGAAAGGTTTCGTCACGCAGACAGACCTAAGCGAGTGTCGTATTGTTCGTCAGAACTTTATGGTGACCAACTATGTGATAGGATGCATCATCGAAAACAAGAGACCTGAGTTTCGCAAAAGCCAGATACTTGACAAGGAATTCGACCGCTATGACTTCTGCAAATTAGTGGATTCTCAAATCCAAGATAATGACGTGACGGCAGAATCCATGCTTCAATTTGTCGATACCATCGAAAATGACAACTCTTCGATGCCATTGGTGAAAGAGCTTAAGGGAATCATAGACTCTCTTCCAGACCGAGCACTGTTCTATGAAATATGCCATGACTTTGTCAGCAATGAGCATAATAGACGCTCACATATAGAGGCAACCCTTAAGGATATGTATGAAGCATACGGGGTGAGATTCAAGGTAAAGAAATCTATCATCGAGGGCACCAATCCTTTGATAAAAAAGAATCTTGTAGAAGTAGTAGGTAATAAAGAAGAGATTATTCTTACTGCCAAAGGGCAGAAACTTTTCCTTCAAGAAGACTTCGGTGCGTTCGATCCGCAGTATTATGGATTGAATCTTTATTCTTTTGCTCAGAAAATTAAAGAATACGTCCACAGCAGCGAGCATGACGTTGACAATGAAACAGCAATGTCTCGATTATCCGAAAAGATAAACCTTTTCGAGGATGCCAATATGGGAAGCCTTCCTGTGTTGGCTCATATACGTGATGTGATCCCCGAAGCGGACTTACGCGCTCTCTTCTACACCGGTTGCGACGCTTGCGCTAATGCTGAACAACTAAGCCTTTCGAGAGAACTGGCTGAGCTTTATCCCATCAAAGAGCGAAATAAAACAATCAAGGAGTTTAAGGAGGAATCTCACAAACTCCAACGTCTCGACCTTATGGAGATGGTGACCAACTCCTCTTTATTCGGCGAATACACTGCGCTCCAACTTACAGACAAAGGCAAAGAACTTTATTTCGGGGATGACGCTTCCCTCTATATCGAAAAGCCTGACACCAAGACCCTCATCAAAGCTTCTGACATCAAAGAAAAGCAACTATTTTTCGCACCTGCAGAAGCTGAATATCTTAATTTGGTAGGCAATTCGCTCAAAGAGGAAAACTATTCCGTGCTTGCAAAGCGTCTCGAAGACAAGGGTCTGCCAAAAGGTATAGCAGTACTTCTTTACGGGGCTCCCGGCACCGGCAAAACAGAATCAGTAATGCAATGGGCACGCTCAACGGGACGCGATATCATACATGTTGATATCTCGGCTTCCAAGAGCATGTGGTATGGAGAAAGCGAGAAAATCATCAAAGAGATATTCACTCGTTACAAACGACAATGCAAGCGTTCTGCCCTGAAACCGATCCTTCTATTCAATGAGGCTGACGCAATCTTTTCCTCTCGCAAGACCGGCAACAACAGCAGTATAGATCAGACCGAGAATGCCATACAAAATATAATTTTGGAGGAAATGGAGCAGTTAGACGGTATCTTGATTGCCACCACCAACCTAGCAGAAAATCTTGATAAAGCTTTTGAACGCCGGTTCTTATTCAAAATCCGTCTCGATAAACCATCTGTCGAAGCTAAGAAGAACATCTGGGTCAGCAAACTTCCATCTCTTAACGAAAGTGAAGCGATGTCGTTGGCGGGACGCTATGATTTCAGTGGCGGTGAAATCGACAACATCGTGAGGAAAGCCTTGATGTCGGAAATTTTAGATGGAAAGCAACCATCGTTTGCTGAGCTTGAAAAGCTATGCTCAGAGGAAAAGCTCAGAAGCAATGCGAGTCGAGTAAAAATCGGATTCTAAACCGATTAGTATTCGCTTGGGGGCTGGCGTTGGGGGCAACCACGGATGAGGCATTTCCAGGCTTCGGCTTCTGCAAGCCGGAGCTCTGCTTCGTGGCGTCGATGGATTTCGCCAATGTGGAGGGTCTGCTCTTTGCGGAGCTCTGCATAGATAGCGTCGATTTTGGCATCGCGCTCTGCCAAGCGTTTTTCAAGCCAATCAATCTGGGAACGGGTTACTTGATTTTCAGTGGCTTTGACATAAGCTTCTTCTTTTCGTCGGTCAATTTTTCTGTTCTGCCACCATTTCCCAATTTCTACAAGACCTTGTATGCCACCGACAGTACCTACAAGTGTAATGATATCTGCTATGTTCATAATTGATAGTTTTTCTGCAAAGTTACAACTACATACTCACCATAGCCCCTTATTCTGATAATATTTTTTATTTCAATATGGGAAAGTTTTTACTTGTGAGGACTTCAATTATAGATATTTCTTGTATGTCCGGTATAAGTCTATAGAAACTTAGACATTATGCGCAAACTTTATAAAAGCGTAGTTACTATCAGATTTGTACAGAATTAAAGTTAGCAGGT
>CAMWLX010000444.1 GCA_947175225.1 uncultured Porphyromonadaceae bacterium | reverse complement strand
ATCTAATACCATGAAAAACTCGATGCAAAATTAGTGATTATTTCCGAAATTATGTTGTAAAACATATAAAATCTTTTCGGATTTAACATTATTTAACAGAAGATGAAAAGAAATGACATTAAAAGGGGCATCAGTATAGTTTTTTTGACTGCAGTAGCATGTACGGTCATAGTATTCGCACTCGCATACATGCATCAGAAGCAACCCGAGATAGAAACTGCCGAGATAGCAAAAATTACTAATATTAATTGGCTGGACTCTCTTTCAAATGAGCGTTCCGACTATCCTCCACTTTCGAAAATGGATAGCGAAATCGAGCGTTTCATTGGGAAATGGAACATCAAGGGATTGTCGTTGGCTATTACGCGCAACGACTCCCTTTTATATGCTAAAGGCTACGGTTGGGCTGATAAGGAAGAGGGAAAAGCTATGACTCCATCCAATATCATGCGAATGGCATCTGCATCGAAATTGGTGACGGCCATAGCAATAATGCGCCTTGTGGAAGATGGCAAATTGAAGCTCGATTCAAAAGTATTCGGACCCGACGGGATACTAAACGACTCAATCTATACGAATGCCATAAAGGATAAAAGACTCTTTGATGTCACTGTCGACAACCTACTTCAACATAAAGGAGGATTTGGTTTGGGAGCGGGCGATCCGATGTTTAATACTAAAGACATTATAGCAGCAAAGCACCTTCCGGGACCTCCTACCAATGAGGAATTGACAAGCATTGTGCTTGGACGCAAGATTGCCTTCACTCCCGGACAAGGCTTTCGATACTCCAATTTTGGATATATGCTGCTGTCGTTAGTCATAGAAAGGATAACTGGGAAGAGCTATTGGGACTATGTGACGGAAGAAGTGTTGCATCCTGCCGGATGCTATGGATTCCGCCCCGCTTCAAACTATTATGCTGACCGAAGTGAAAAAGAAGTGCGCTATTATGGGCCGGATAATGAGCCTGTAGAGGAATATAATGGAAGTGGGAATATGGTGGAGCGCGTCTATGGCGGTAGCAATATCAATGGTCTGTTAGGAGCTGGAGGATGGTGCGCATCGGCTGCTGATTTGGCCCGGCTCGTAGCCGCTACCGATAAATATCCTTACGTCAGCAATATTATTAGCAACGAATCGATCGACTCTCTGACTGCCTATGCCAAAGAAGGAAGGGTATCCCGAGGATGGAGCGAGATTGATGAGCAAGGTAAATGGAGACGTACAGGCACGCTATCTTCCACTCATACTCTGATAGAAAGATTTCCCAATGGAGAGTGTTGGGTGATGATCACCAATAGTGGAGTCTGGACCGGACATAATTTTTCGCGTGAAATGACACGCCTTATCAGCAACTTGCGTCCCCGCTATTCCGACATACTGCCACGTCGCGACCTCTGGTGACAATCTGACAATAAAGAGCAGCATGCCTACGTTTTAATTGTATGAGTAAAAACAGACATCTATTTCTTAATGCATTATACTTACTGCTGGCGACGGTGGCATTCTCGTCGTGCAAATCAGTGAAACTCTCTGACGCCGACGACACTCTCGCCAGAGGAGAGTTTTATAACGCCTCCAACATGTATCGCAAGATCTACAACCGGCTCACAAAACCGGAGGAGCGTCCTTTGCGTGGAGAGGTTGCTTATAAGCTTGCCACTTGCTACCAGCGTCTCAATCGCCCTGTCAACGCCGCCGCATCCTACCAAAATGCGCTTAGATATGGACAGACTGACTCAATGATATATCTGCGTCTTGGGCAGATGCTTCAGGCTTCAGGGAAATATCCTCAGGCTATAACAGAATATGAAAAATATCTTGAATGGCGACCATCCGACCCAATCGCTCGGGCTGGGATAAGAGGGTGCAACATTGCGATTTCATCAAAGGAAGCGCCTAAAAGCAGATACGTAGTGAAGCAACCGAAACTCTTCAACTCTCGTCGCTCTGACTTCGCCCCGATGTATCTTGACAAGAACTATGACGCACTATACTATACCACTACCAACGAAAAGGCGACGGGCGACAACAAGTCGGAGATCACAGGAATGAAGAAAGGGGATATATGGATGGCAAAGAAAAACGAAAAAGGGGAATGGCAACGTCCAAATCCTGTTGAAGGAGAATTGAATACGGATGCCGACGAAGGGATAATATCCTTTTCGCCAGACGGACAGACAATGTACTTGACTGTAGCAAAACGCTCGGAGACATCCAGCACCACCGTTGAAATCTACACGTCCCGTCGAAGCGAAGCCTCTTGGAGTGCACCACAGAAATTTGAAATATTAAACGATACAGTCACTGCTGTAGGCCATCCGGCTGTGTCGCCTGATGGCAGATACCTTTATTTCACTTCCGACATGCCGGGCGGATATGGAGGCTTGGATATATGGCGCATAAATCTACAAGAACGCGGAGGGTCGCTTGAAAACCTCGGACCGCAAATCAACACACAGGGGAATGAATCTTTCCCTTATGTGCGCACCGACTCAGTACTCTATTTCTCAAGCGACGGTCATTCAGGATTTGGAGGGCTCGACATTTTCAAAGCTCAGCTTAACTCCACAGGCGACCGCTGGAGCATCGACAATATGGGGCAGCCTATCAACTCCACAGGAGATGACTTCGGAATCACTTTTGGTCCGGGCGAATCTGGCTTTTTCAGCAGCAACCGTGGAGATGCACGAGGCTACGACCATATATATTCATTCCTGCTCCCGGAACTTAAGATAAGCATTGCCGGATGGGTGGTAGACAAGGATGACGAGCCTGTGCCAAACGCAGTGATCAGAATCGTTGGCAATGATGGCTCAAATCAAAAGGAAGTGGCTCGAGATGACGGGAGCTTCAGATTCAATCTCCAACGAGGAATAAAATATGTGATGATGGCAGGAGCCAAGGGATATCTCAATCAGAAAGTGGAATTTGAAAGTGACTCAGCGGAAGAGGATGCGGAATATGGCATGGATTTCATATTGGCTTCTATCTCAAAGCCGAGCGTAGTAGAGAACATCTTCTACGATTTCGACCGGGCCACCCTACGCCCTGAATCAAAAGAAGCGCTTGATGAACTTGCCGTGATGCTTGAAGACAATCCTAATGTATCGATAGAGATGAGTGCCCACACCGACCGAAAAGGGAGTGAGGAATACAACATCGATTTATCTGACCGGCGCGCAAAAAGCGTAGTGGATTATCTCGTAGAAAAGGGGATCAATGCATCCCGACTCTCATGGACTGGGTATGGCAAGACGCGCCCAAAGACTGTCACCAAAAGAATCAACAAAGAATACCCGCAATTTGAAGAAGGAGTGGAGCTTACGCCGGAATTTATAGAGACTCTATCTGAAGA
>CAMWLX010000443.1 GCA_947175225.1 uncultured Porphyromonadaceae bacterium | reverse complement strand
CCATAACATTATCATCTGTTGAAGAGGGCGGATTGTTTTGTAATTTTGCAGTCGAGGAGCTAACAATCCTTTCCATAAGATATGATTTTCAAAAAAGAGATTTTAGCAGCATTTATGATTATCACTGCAGTCGGGCTGAGAGCCCAGAAAGCAGTGCCGGTATATCTGGACGATTCAAGGCAGATTGAAGAGCGAGTGCAAGACGCTCTATCAAGAATGACAGTCGCTGAGAAAATAGGTATTATCCATGCCCAAAGTAAATTCAGTTCGCCCGGTGTACAGCGTCTTGGAATCCCCGGGATATGGTGTACCGACGGTCCTCACGGAATCCGTCCGGACGTGCTTTGGGATGAATGGGAACAAGCAGGAGCTACCAATGACTCTTGTGTAGCATTCCCTGCCCTTACGTGCCTTGCCGCAACCTGGAATCCGGAGATGTCAAAAATTTATGGTGAATCAATCGGAGAGGAAGCACGCTATAGGAATAAGAATGTTCTGCTCGGCCCGGGTGTCAACATCTACCGCACCCCTCTCAACGGACGTAATTTTGAGTATATGGGCGAAGACCCTTACTTGACTTCGCAGATGGTGGTCCCTTACATTCAAGGAGTCCAAGGTAATGGTGTGGCAGCTTGCGTGAAGCACTATGCTCTCAACAATCAGGAGGCTGACCGCGATCATATCAACGTCCTTGTCGACGACAGGGCTCTCCATGAAATATATCTCCCTGGCTTTAAAGCTGCAGTAAAAGATGGTGGAGCTTGGTCGATAATGCCCGGCTACAATAAATACAATGGCGAGCATGCTTGCGAGAATCCTACATTGCTTTTAGACATTCTAAAGGGAGACTGGGGCTTCGATGGAGTAGCTATCAGCGACTGGGGTGCAGTCCACAACACTGATAAGGTAGCTCAGAATGGACTTGACATGGAATTCGGATCTTGGACAAATGGACTGAACTGGGGTGCCAGCAATGCATACGACGACTATTACCTTGCCAAACCTTACGAGAAATTGATATTGGAAGGAAAACTCCCAATGAAAGATCTCGACGACAAGGCTGCCCGAGTGCTTCGCCTTATCATGCGCACAGAAATGAACCGCAACCGCCCATATGGCTCACTCAACAGTGATGAACACTATGCAGCCGCACGCCGCATAGGCGGAGAGGGTATTGTGCTTCTAAAAAACGACAATAAAGTTCTTCCCATTGCTACCGGTACCAAGAAAATTCTGGTAGTTGGAGAAAATGCTATAAAGATGATGACAGTAGGAGGCGGTTCCTCATCCTTGAAAGTACAACGAGAGACTCTTCCTCTTGACGGTATCAAGAAAGCAGCCGCTGCAAAAGGTATCGACGTGGTGTATGAACGCGGCTATGTTGGAGATGTATCCGGCGAATATAATGGTGTTAAGACAGGTCAGGACCTAAGCGAGAACCGTTCTGCAGATCAGTTGATAGCCGATGCTGTCAATGCTGCAAAGGATGCAGACATGGTGATTTTCATTGGAGGCCTAAACAAGTCTGACCATCAGGATGCCGAGGGCGTCGACCGATCGGATTTCAGTCTCCCATACCAACAGGATAAAGTGATTGAGGCTCTTGCCGCTGCCAATCCCAATATTGTGGTAGTGAATCTGACTGGCAATGCATATTCTATGCCATGGATCGACAAGGTTCCTGGTATTGTGCAAGGCTGGTATATCGGTTCTGAATCCGGGAATGCCATAGCCGACGTGCTTTTCGGCGATGTGAATCCTTCTGGAAAACTCCCCATGACATTTGCAAAATCACTGACAGACTATGCTGCCCATGCTACAGGAGATACTGAAATGTATCCCGGTGTGGATGGTGATGTGAAATATAAGGAGGGTCTTGACATCGGATACCGCTATACCGACAAATTGAAGAAAGACCGCATCAATTACGCTTTCGGACACGGACTAAGCTATACAACTTTCAAGATTGGGCAACCTGTAGCTTCATCAAAATCATATGATGGCAATGGCACTATCACAGTGACTATACCTGTTACGAATACCGGTGAAGTCAACGGTTCTGAAGTAGTTCAGTTATACGTCCGAGATGAGAAAAGCTCAGTCTATCGTCCATACAAGGAACTCAAGGCATTCGGCAAAGTAAATCTTGCACCTGGAGAGACCACAGATCTCCATCTTACCCTTGATAAAGATGCATTCGCATTCTATAATCCTACCACAAATATGTGGACTGTCGAACCCGGCAAGTTCCAGCTGCTCATAGGCAACTCATCCGACAATATAGGATATAAACTGCCCATTGACATGACAAAGTCACTCTCTTGGAAAGACTGAACTGAACCCCTCAGCAAGAGATTTTAAGCACTTGCGTCTGTTACAAGCCCGGAGGGCAACCAATCTTGTAAACCCCGAGCTGAAGCTCGGGTTAGTAAGATCTCCCCCATCAATCAACCCCGGAGAGGGTTGAACTTTTCCGGTAAAGAAATCTTTTTAAATAGAGACTACATTTTTCAATAATTAGGTTAATATAGAGAATATTAAGGTTTGAATGGATTAGGGCAAGCATAATGCAAGGCTTGTCGGTAAATCAAAAAATACGCTGGCCTGTGGAGGTCGGCGTATTTTTCTGATCATGGCAACCCCTATATCTAAATCACCATTATTTGTCCCTCCGCACAGCCCAATTATGCATTAAGCATTATTACTTAGTCCTTAAACAATTTGTGATTCTTATTGTCTATAAGATATACCCTATAAATTATTGAAATCATGATGAAGAAATTTTTAGTAGCGATTGTCGCCATTATTGCGATAGCAATCACCGCCAATGCAGGCGAGACATTTTCACGCGATGCTTCTGTGCTTCCTAAGGCAGCCCAGACAATACTTGCCGACAATTTCAAGGCAAAGGTGAGTATGATTAAGATAGATAAGGACTTTGGTCGGGTATCAGAATATGAAGTAATCCTGACAGATGGTTCGGAAGTGACGTTCGACCATAATGGGAATTGGAAAGAAGTGGAGGTCAGCTTAAAGAATAGTGTGCCCTCATTCTTTGTGCCCAAATCAGTCAGCGAATACATCAAGAAGACTCATTCCGGGCAGAAAATCGTAGGAATTGAGAAGAACCGAAGTGACTATGAAGTAGAGCTCACAAATGGCATCGACCTAAAATTCAACAATCAAGGTCAATTCCTAAAATACGATTAATCCAACTCCCCATAATTTGTCCCTTTCCCCCCGCATCGAAAATTTTCCTCCTCGCGAAGCCGTTTCCGCTCGCAGCTTCTGCTGCGTAAAAACAGCCAAATAAAAAAGGCATCCCCAACTGCATTCAAAGCCCATTATAAAATATCCATATC
>CAMWLX010000442.1 GCA_947175225.1 uncultured Porphyromonadaceae bacterium | reverse complement strand
TGAACTATAAATGACCCAACTTTTGCAAGCTCTAAAAATATCACGCAAAGGGCGAACCCACGGAGACTTGCACTGAATAGTCACCAGGTAGAAGATTTTTGTTAAAATATGTTAAATTAGGAATGTTATGGAAAATTGGTATTGTTTCTTTGTAAAATTTACAGTAATTTTGTTGCGTTAAACTTTACAATTATTCTTTTATACTTTACAAAAAATGGATTTGAACAAGAAATTTTTACTGCCTCACAAATGGCAGGTCGTAGGAGGATGGACTATCGTTACTGCCATTCTGATCTCCATAGTGAATATCGTGTGTGATATCAATGGAGTTTTCCACATTCCTGCGCTATTAGGATGGATTCCGGCATTTTTAGGATTACTGCTTATGTGTCTTTCTCAAGAGAAAGTAGATGATGAATACATCAGTAACCTTCGTGGTAGACTGGTGTGCATTATCGTGGTCGTCGCTTTTATTGGGAAATTCCTACAATATTCAGCTGATTTGCTCCGTATATGTTATGGATGGTATTCGACTGGCATCGCGATATTTTTATTATTTCTAAATAGTCCGATATTTCTTGGTGCGATCTATATAATCACTCTCAAACTGACGCTCTATATAATTAACCGTAAAGTAAACCGTTATGCTGAACAATAATATACGAGTAGAGCGGGCAATACGACGAATATCTCAACAGGAACTTGCCGAGGCAATCGGCGTATCACGACAGACAATCTTCTCAATAGAAAACAATAAATACGTTCCAAGCACTGAACTTGCCCTAAAACTGTCAGCCTATTTCAACAAGACGGTCAACGAACTCTTCTGGCTATCTGACACGAACGCAAACTGATTAAACCACTTAACCGAATGCAAAACACTCGAATTTTAAAATCAATCTCGGTTTCCTTTATGCTTATATCTGCCATATTGGTAAATGCGAAGAAAAATGATGAAGTCTGGCTTAATCCGGATGCATCTCAGAATATTGAAACATATTTCCCGGGACTCAGAGTGAATGTAAGTCTGGTAGAATTCAAACCCGACGAGACAATTGTCAGGCTGCACATGAGGACTCTTCGTCCGAATATGACGTATAATATCCCTTCATCAACTGTTATACGTACTGATGAAAAGGAATATGCATTAAGGAGTGTTGAAGGTCATGAACTTGATGTTCCCTTTAATCCTTCAATATATAGCGGAGACAGTCTTGTGCTGCATTTTGAGCCTCTGCCTAAGGGGTGTAAAAGTTTCGACCTTTTGACTGGTGACAAGCCTACAAATACAAGGATTATAGGTATCACTCCCCACACAACGAATCTTGATGAAAGCTGCTGGCGTAATGAAAAGACAGGAGATTGGGAAATAGGATTTTTTCCGGAAGGGGTGGTATATGACAGTAGGCTCTGGAGCTATATCAGTCGTGATCATCAAGCGGGAAAGTATGTAGTCACTGATGGTAAAGACAAACTGACCATTGAGGTAGGAAAGGAGAAAAACGGTAAGCGGAGTTTCAATATAGGAGAGCAATCACCTGTTTCACTTTCCAGAATCATTGGAAATACCCTCCCTGCTTATCCAAATAAAGAATATAAGAGAGCTTTTGACGACAGTAAGTATCAAAAAAATGAGACAGTGAATATATCCGGATTGGTAAGAGGTCTGCCGGAAATTGTCGCTCAGCATAGAGGTAAAGATATCAACATATATTACAATAATATCTTTACTGGACGACAGGAAAAGATTTCTACTGAAATGGATTCCCTCGGACGTTTCTCATTCACTTTCCCAATCCCTAATACCACACACATCATACTTGATACAAAGAGTAATAACCTCTCTTTTCCTGTAGAGCAGGGAAAAGAATATTTCGTACTTGAAGATTATGCAGGCCAGAAGCGTCTGATTATGGGAGATGATGTGCGTGTACAGAATGAGATCGTTGTCTATAGCTTTCCCTTTCTTACTCCCCGAATGGAGGAACCGAATGATGATTATATTGGAACTGTTGACAGGTGGCTACAGGAGATAGATGTCGCTATTGATGATATAGCGCGTAATTATCCTACTCTGTCTGACTTATATATTGATTATATGCATAAGAATGCAATGCTGGAGATGGCGTTTGCGCTCGAACAGAGTCGTTCAAAATATCCGGCTTCAACTTTTCCTCCTGAGATCGAGAACTATATTCTTGAAAACTACTGGAGTAAGCTTCCTGAAAATGTCAATGCATATTCAGAATGCAGCACTTCATTTATTAATAGTTTTATAGAGGATGTACACACCAAATCCTATAGTCTACCTTTTAAGATGGAAAACGGCAAAACTGCATTTCTTACTGTTCCAGCTGATCTTGCCAACACATTGGGCGATGATATAAGAATTATCCGCGGTGATAACGATGATGCTGAGAGTATCCCGGAGGATAGTGTCAAGAATGCTTTCAATAGGATTTCCATAAAAGTTCGGGAGTTTTTGGATGAGAAAGGTCATGATTACTGGCATCTAAGCCGGATGAAGGAATATGAATCAATATTAAAGAGTCTTTACGCGACAGCGGAGATTTCAGATATATTTATGTCTAAATTCTATGATGAGGTAATAAAGACTGAAATGACACCATTGTCTGTTGAGATGGAGGCAAAAATTGATTCTGTGTTTTCCGGTCAAGCATTCAAGGATTTTGTCAGACAAAATAATGACAGATATAAGGCATTAGTTTCGTCTGGCAATAAATCTGAAATCGATATAAATAGCGGCAAGGAAATGAAAGACCTTTCGGACGGGGAGATTCTGTTCAGAAAAATCATAGAGCCTTATAAAGGTAAACCTGTGCTGATAGATGTATGGGGCACTTGGTGTGGTCCGTGCCGAGAGGCAATGAAGGATTTTGCTGAAGAACGAGATGTGCTCGCACCATTTGATGTCGTGTTTGTATTCTTAGCAAACAATTCCAAGGATGATGCTATTAAGGTAATTGTCGAAGAATATGGTATTGTAGGTGAAAATGTAGTGCATTATAATTTCCCGGTTGAGCAGCAAAAGGCTTTGGAGAGATTCCTTAAGGTGAAAGCTTATCCATCCTATAGGCTTGTATCTTGCGAGGGTAACCTCATTGATGTCGATGTCGATGCCCGCAATCTTGAGAGTCTTATGAAATTACTTAATGTAAGTGGGCTTTATCAATGAGACTTAATAATAAACGACAGTTGAGTTACCAAGATAAAAGCAACAGAACAATCAAAACTAAAAGCGGGTTATATGTATAAGCGGGTTATTCTACTAAATTTTATAATCATTAGAACCGATAATAAATTGAAGTTGTTTCGACTTATTTACGAATATAAAAAATAACAAAATAATATGAAA
>CAMWLX010000441.1 GCA_947175225.1 uncultured Porphyromonadaceae bacterium | reverse complement strand
CCCATAGTGATATCTTTTGAAAACTTCTTTTGAGTCTTTAGCAGAGCCATGCCTACATACGAAAAAAGAGGGACTTCCATATGGAAGTGCCTCTTTTCTTCAAATCTCTTACTATTATCAGTTGCGGAATACAAGCTCTCCGTCCTTGACGTCGATTACGATCGGATGATCGCGGTTGACCTTCTGAGCGAGGATGTCTTTCGCAAGCTGGTTGAGCACAAGACGCTGGATTGTACGCTTTACAGGACGGGCACCGAATTCCGGATCGTAGCCGTCTTCTGCAAGAAGCTCCATAGCAGGCTTGGTGACTTCGAGCTTCACGCCGTTAGATTCAAGCATCTTCTGTACGCCACGAACCTGAATTCCGACGATCTCCTCAATTTCCTTCTTGTTGAGCGGAGTAAACATCACGATCTCATCAATACGGTTGAGGAATTCCGGACGGATCTTCATCTTGAGCAGATCCATGACATCCTTCTTCGTATTGTAGATGATATTCTGACGCTCATCCTCTTTCTTCTCATCAAAGCCCTTGAAGTTCTCGCGGATGATTGGCGAGCCTTCGTTGGAGGTCATGATGATGATGGTGTTCTTGAAGTTGATGAAACGACCCTTGTTGTCGGTCAGACGACCATCGTCGAGAACCTGGAGAAGGATGTTAAATACATCCGGGTTGGCCTTCTCGATCTCATCGAAGAGCACTACGCTGTAAGGTTTGCGGCGCACAGCCTCGGTGAGCTGACCACCCTCCTCGTATCCTACGTATCCCGGAGGCGCTCCGACAAGACGGCTGACGGAGTGTTTCTCCATATATTCCGACATATCGATACGTGTCATCATATCTTCATCATCGAATAGATACTCTGCCAATGCCTTGGCAAGCTCTGTCTTTCCGACGCCTGTAGTTCCAAGGAAGATAAATGAGCCAAGCGGACGACGCGGGTCATTAAGACCTGCACGTGAACGGCGAACAGCTTCGCTGACGGCACGGATAGCATCTTCCTGTCCTACCACTCTCTTGTGGAGTTCCTCTTCAAGATGCAGAAGTTTTTCCTTCTCGCTCTGAGCCATCTTCTTGACAGGTATTCCGGTCCAACGGCTTACGATTTCTGCTATATCCTCAGCATCAACTTCCTCCTTAATCATGGCGTTCTCACCCTGAAGCTGACGGAGTTTCTCCTGAGTTACCTCGATCTCATCTTGCTTCTGCTTGATCTTGGAATATCTGATCTCGGCTACCTTTGCATAGTCGCCTTCACGCTCTGCGCGTTCTGCTTCTATGTTGAGCTGCTCGATATCAATCTTGTTCTGCTGAATCTTATCGATTTCGTTCTTCTCAGCCTGCCACTTAGCCTTAAGCGACTTCTGAGTCTCGCGGATATTTGCAAGATCCTCATCGATTTCTTTAAGACGATATTGATTGTCTTCCCTCTTCAGAGCTTCACGCTCAATTTCGAGTTGCTGAATCTTACGGGTAGCATCATCAAGAGCCTGTGGCATTGAGTCCATCTCAAGTCTCAATTTAGAAGCTGCCTCATCGATCAAGTCAATCGCCTTATCAGGAAGGAATCGGTCTGTGATATAGCGCACACTGAGCTGAACAGCAGCAATGATAGCCTCATCCATAATACGCACCTTGTGGTGGTTTTCATATCTTTCCTTCAAACCGCGTAGAATAGAAATTGCAGCAATTTCATCCGGCTCGTCAACCATTACTTTCTGGAAACGACGTTCAAGTGCCTTATCTTTCTCGAAATATTTCTGATATTCGTCAAGAGTAGTTGCGCCTATACTGCGGAGTTCGCCTCGTGCAAGAGCCGGCTTAAGGATATTGGCGGCATCCATAGCGCCTTCACCTTTACCAGCTCCTACAAGTGTGTGGATCTCATCAATGAAAAGGATGATCTCTCCATCACTTTGAGTCACTTCGTTGACGATGGCTTTCAGACGCTCTTCAAATTCGCCCTTATACTTAGCGCCCGCTACCAATGCTCCCATATCGAGAGAATAGATCTGCTTGGTCTTTAGGTTTTCAGGGACATCTCCACGTACAATACGCTGAGCCAGACCTTCTGCGATAGCTGTCTTACCTGTACCCGGTTCCCCGACAAGCATCGGGTTGTTCTTAGTTCTTCTCGATAGGATCTGAAGCACTCTTCTGATTTCTTCATCCCTGCCGATGACAGGGTCGAGCTTACCATTACGGGCGCGGTCATTAAGGTTGATGGCATATTTGCTAAGAGCCTGGTATGACTCCTCGGCACTCTGACCTGTCACCTTATTTCCCTTACGGAGTTCCTTGATAGCTGCATCCAGACCACTCTCAGTCACCCCTGCATCTTTAAGAATACGGGATGCGCTGCACTTAGTCAGAAGAATACCCATCAGCATTGCCTCAACTGAGACATATTCATCTCCATTCTTCTTAGAGAAGTCTTGTGCCTTTAGCATAGCCTCATTTGACTCTCTGCTTAAGACTACATCTCCTCCACTTACCTTAGGGAGCGACTTAATGTCAGCCTCTATAGCCATATTCACAGCATTGAGATTAGCCCCAAGCTTCTGGAATATAAAGTTGACAATAGTCTCACTCTCAGATATAATAGCCTTCAGAATATGAACAGGTTCAATCTGCTGCTGTCCTGCTTGACGAGTATAGTCAATTGCTTTCTGAATGACTTCCTGCGATTTAATTGTGAAATTATTGAAGTTCATAAGTTTCAAATTTTGTGTTTTTCGTAAATATTAACAATTTCTATGCCAATTCAGTTCAAATCTTCTACAAAAAACATCCTCATTTACCTATGAAAAAAGCATCCCTAATGGGATGCTCTTTTCAATCAATGGCGGCTACTATGCCGTAAGAGTCAATTTTGACTGTCCGAGTGCCTTTGGCAAGCTGATATTCATCTGTCACCTGGCGGTCAGCGAAATAAAGATTGTCTATCGAAACATCGTCAGCTTTCATCACCTCTTCCGCCAACTGACGGTCTGAATCAATACACATTCCGATATATTTCGCGCCGGTGCGCTCGGATTCTTTTGCGAGGCGGACATTGTTGATGCGGCTCTCCGCATCCATCACACTCCAGAAATTCACTATCACATCTTTGCCTTTCAATTCTGACAAAAACATTGTGTTGCCATTCAAATTGGAAATCGATATTTCCGGAGCCTGGTTTCCTACCTCAAGCGGTACATTTTTTGTTGAAACTGCTGAAGTCAATGTGACAAGACTTCCAATCCCTACTAAAACGCCCGCAGCTTTCAGTTTAAAATTCATAAGCATATATTTTTTTAGCCCGAAAGCGGATCGCCATAAGGCGAAGCAAGGAGAGGCATCGGGGAGTTTCGGATTTTCCGGCATTAAAACTGAA
>CAMWLX010000440.1 GCA_947175225.1 uncultured Porphyromonadaceae bacterium | reverse complement strand
GCGTAAACTTCATCACCTATCTTCAAGTCAACGTTTCTGAGATTGAAGGAAATATCACCCAAGCCACTCTATCATTCGAAGCTTCAGGCAGTACCGATAGCAAGCGCAACACCGGTTGGGGTGCCGGCTACAATAGTTCTGTATGGTCAAGCGATATTACCTACAACACTGCCGACAAGAGCATCACAACTGTTGGAGAACAGGCATGGACTTCAACAAAATCTGCCGGAACATTCGAGAATCTCTCTATTGATATCACCGCAGCAGTCAAAAATGCTGATGAAAATGGATTGGTTACAATTCTCGTCTATGAAACTGCCGCAGCCGGCGGCTATATCAAAAATCCGGTGGTAGAAGTTAACTGGACAACAGCCGTAACCTACGAAGTAAGCTTCAAAGAATCAAACGGCATAGAAGCAACCGTAACCGTCAACAACCTTGACGTGACAAAAGGGACTACACTACCCGACGGCACATACACTTTCACTGCCACAGCCCCGGGTTATAAAGACTTCACCGGCGAGTTTACAGTTGCGGGAGAAGCCCTTGAAGTGGAATTCTCAATGACTCCAAAAGAGATTTGGAATTATACCGTAAATGCATACGATGCCGAAGAGAATTTGCTTGGCATCTTAAGCAGTGGCTCAGGTTTCGAAAATGAAGGAGCTACATATTATTACCCGGAATTCTATCTCTCAGGCACAACACTCTTGTCGAAAGCTCGCAACGGCAGCAATCCATACTGGGGCACTACTGCAAATATCGACAAAAATGATGCAGAATTTAGGGTAATCTATGATGGTGAGCCTATTTCTAATGTAGTCTTCTACAAAGAAGCAGAGGAAATGGAAGGCTTCACTTCAAGAGACTCCAACAATGCTCCTATACGTTGCTCCAACGGTCTTGGTGGCACAACTGAAGAAGATGTGCTTCTCACAACTCTCCCTGCCGGTAAATATGTGATCTTCGGTCAGGTATGGGGTACGAATGGCTTAACAGCCGGAGTTAAGATTAAAGCAGCTTCAGAAGATGGTGAAGACACTAATCTTTGGGTTCTTGAATCGACCGGAAGCCTTACAAGCAGCACTTCTGAAGAATTTACCCTCTCTGCTGACACTCAACTATATGTCTATACGACAGACGGCAACCACAATCGCATGCTCGACCTTATCTACATCCAAAAGACAGGCGATGCAGGAGACGACAACCCTGAAACGCCGGAAATCACTGTAGCTCTCGACAAGGCAAGTGTTGAGACTGAGGTTGGAGAGACCGTGCAACTTACGGCTTCATATCTGCCGGAAGATGCAGAAGACGTAGTATTGGCATGGAGCTCATCTGATGAAGCCATCGCCACGGTAGACGAAAACGGTCTTGTGACTGCAATTGCTGCAGGCGAATGTGTGATCACAGTTGCTTTGGCAAGCGACGAAACAGTCAAGGCAGAATGCACAGTGACGGTCAAGGCTAAGGAAGAAAATCCGGAAAATCCGGAAGTCAAGACACTCTATTCAAGGACTGAAGAAACATGGACAGAAGCTGATCTTGAAGAATGGGTCAACGACAATGCTCAGTATGTAAGCCAGACTATTGACGGCGGACTCAAGATGGCGGGCACTAACTCCGGCTGGAACTCCACTAAGGAAATAACTTACGCAGAGAATTCAATCGTGACTTTGACAGCTACTCTCCATGGTGGAGCTGCTCCGGGCAGATCAGGTTCTTACGACTTCCTCAAGTTAGGAGGTGCTGAAGTGCGCATGAACGGTCAGGATAAGAAAGCATCCGTAGTGATCGGCGAGACTGAAACCGCTTTGACCGGCTACACAAGAGATGCTGACTATATCATCACTATGACCATTAATCAGGCTTCCAAGGATGTCACTGTATCAGTAGAAGGCGGGGCTGAAGGTGAAGCTACAGGCAAGCTTGCTGAAGCTCTTCCCAACAATGTGGTAGTAGGTCACTATAAAGCCGGCAGAGAAAACTACGAAGTAGTTGAGATTTTGAAAGCCATCTCTATCAGCGAGGAACTTCAGACAGTCACTATGATTGACTACACTGTCAACTACACTTGCGACGGCGAAATCATCAAGACAGAAGAAGGCTCAACTACAGCAGGAAATGAAGTCACTGCAGCCACTACCCTGACCGTAGATGATCAGAAGTATTACCTTGCAGAGGGAGCTGAGACTGTCCTCATCGTGACAGAAGAAGGCGAAAACGTACTCAACGTAGAAATGCGCAAGGCTTACGTATTCAACTATATCGTCAAGAACAACGTCAATGAGGAGACTATGACCGGCGAATGTGTTGAAGGCGAAAGCGCTACAGTTCCTTTCAGCAAATACATCCTTGCAGCCGACGGCACTGTATGGACTAAGGGTGCAAATTCTTCAAATCCATGGTATGGCGAGACAATCACTCCAGACGCAGACAACTACGAAGTAACTCTCGAATATGCTGTTGCAACCGAAACCATCAAGGCTGAAAACGAAGGTGAGGAAGACATTGTCAACGACATCACCAATGGCATCTTCTTCTCAGAAGCAGAAAATATCGAAGGCATGACTGAGGCTACCGGCTCTAATGCAAACATCCGTTGCTCTAACCAAGCCGGCGGCTATGCAGAAGAAGCAGTTGCTCTCTATACTCTGAAGCCCGGCACATACAAGGTAAGAATTGGCGTATGGGGCAATGCAGGTGCAGAATTCGTAGTAAAAGCCGGTGAAGAAACCATTATGACTGCTGAAACTCAGGGCTATTGGTTTGAAGCAGCTTCTGAAGAATTCACACTCGCAGAAGAGACAGCTCTTACATTTGAAGGAGCAAATGCAAGCCATCCTCTCGACTATATCCTTATCACAGGCAAAGAGAAGTCAGACGTTCCAACCGGCGTTGCAGCACTCGGCTTCGACAGCAACTCACCGGTTAAGGTATATGATCTCAACGGACGTTACATGTCTGACAAGGTAGAAGGACTCCAGGGAGGCATCTACGTAATCCGTCAGGGCAACAACGCCAAGAAGGTCATCATCAAATAACCCCTCCCCTATCAACCTCTCAGGGACGCACACCACGTGCGTCCCTTTTTTATGCTATCACTTCCGAAGTAAGAAAATTTGCCTTATTTCGAAATACACTGAACAATAACAAATTTTTGCTAAATTTTCAAAAATTTTAAAAATAATTTGCAATTTTAAAAATTTTTATTATCTTTGCACCGTTAAACCTTAACCTCAAAATGACCCTATAAAACCATGAAAACTTGACATATAGATTGCGACTCTCACAGAGTCCACTCAGAGGAATTATCTTTGATTTTATACAGAGAAGTTGTTTAAACTTATTTGCGAATTGAAAAATTTACAAAGAAGAGTTAAACC
>CAMWLX010000439.1 GCA_947175225.1 uncultured Porphyromonadaceae bacterium | reverse complement strand
CTTCTTGGAGGACGCACGAGCCTTGCGTCCCTACAAGGTTGAATGTGTTACTGCGGGGTATGGGTTACGGCGAGGGGAGTATGGGTTACGGCGGGGTTATTGGGTATATTTTTAGACCGGAGGCGGCTATTAGGTCGAAGTCTTCTTGGAGGGTGTTGCCTATTGTAGTGAGCATGTCGCCCATTATGGCTCCGTTGATGCCTCCTTGGAAAAGACGCTTCATGTTGGCCTTCGAGAGTCGCCCTCTGCCACCGGCAAAACGGATCACTTGCGTTGGGAGGATAAATCGCCAGACGGCTGCGCATCGGATGATTTCTTCTTCGGAGATGAGAGGTGTATTTTCAAGGGGAGTGTGTTTGATTGGATTCAAGATATTCATTGGGACGGAGTCTACTTCCATGTCGCGGAGCATTATTGCGAAGTCGATACGATCTTCTTGGGTCTCCCCCATTCCAATGATACCACCTGAGCAGATTTCCATTCCTTGGCGCCGGGCTGCCTCGATTGTCTTCCGCTTGTCGGATTGGGTGTGGGTAGTGACGAGGGAGGGCCACATTCGTTCGCTGGTCTCCATATTGCAATGGTAGCGTTCGATGCCGGCTTCTTTCAAGCGCTTAAGTTGAGATTCGGTAAGAAGCCCCATTGAGACGCAGAGGTGGAGGTCGGTTTCTTCTTTTAAGCGGCGTATGATCCGGAGGAATTTATCGAGGTCGCTGTCGGAGACGGAGCGACCGCTGGTCACGAGCGAAAAGCGGCGGATGCCGGTCTGATTGTTGAGGTGAGCGGCTTTCAGGGTTTTGTCTTCCTCTAATATATTATATGTGGAGCAGCCGGTGTGGTGGCGAGTGGTCTGGGCGCACCATTTGCAGTCTTCTCCGCACATACCGCTGCGTGCATTAACAATGGAGCATGAGTCAAATTGGTTGCTGTGGAAAGCCTTTGTGATGCGGTCGGCGGCATTGCAGAGTGCATCTAAGTCCGGAGTTTGGATAAGGGATAGAGCTTCATCTTTTGAGATGCCTTTGCCAGACGCAATGACTTTCGCTACTAATTTATTAATATCATTTATGGTCGTAGTAATCATGAGGAATCTTGAATATTCTTGACCGATGGAGTGACATATCAGGATTTGGAGAGAGTGAGTGTGAATTCAAGACCGCCGGAGGGGCGATTTCGGACAGTGATGTCTCCACCGTGGAAATGCGCGGCCTGCTTTACGATGGCAAGGCCTATGCCAGAGCCACCTTTCTTGCGCGAGCGACCGGATTCAATTCGGTAGAAACGATCGAAGAGATGCTCGAAATGCTCTTCAGGGATGCCTGTGCCGTCGTCGCCAATTATGATTCTATAGCTTTTTTCATCTTCCTCCTGAAGGAAAATGGAGATAGTAGCGCCGCCGGAGTATAGAATCGAATTATTGATTAGATTGTTGAATATTGCTTCCAGAAGAGGGGCATTGCCCAACATCATCATCGACTCAGGGAGGTTGATATCAAACGCAAAACCGGCATCTTCAGCTTTTGGGAGAAGAGTTTCGGTCACTTCATCCACAATATCGCGTAGAGAAAGAATCTCACGCTGAATATTTTCAGCACCGTCATCAAGACGATTGAGCGTCAGAATATCCATTATCATCGTGAGAAGTCGGTCGGTATTTGCTTTGCAACGCACAAGTATCTCATTTTTTTTCTGCTCAGGCAATTTATCTTTATGGGTGATAAGGGTCTGAAGTCCGAGTGATATTGCAGATATCGGAGTTTTGAGTTCGTGGTTGATATTGTTGGTGAGTTCTCGCTTTAGCTTAGCCTTTTCTTGCTCTTCTTTTATGGCAATTGATGCAAGGCGTTCGCGCTCGGCAACTGTGTGCTGCCAGCGTACGTATATAAGCACAATATTATGGGCGATTGCGCCTAATTCATTTCTTGGGAATGCCTTTGTATCATATATTTCCGCACCTTTCTCTGCAGCTTGAGCAAATTCTGAAAGACGCTTGACAGTGCTGCCTATTCGGGAAGTGGCATACCATGTGATGGCTATAACAAAGATATAAATAAGTATAGCATACCAAAGAAACGTGCGGTCGATGCTCATGAACTCGGCGAGACCGACGTCGTGACCGAGGGCGCCGGTGCGAGCAATAAGATCACCTTCTTTGAGGGCTGCATAGTAGTAGAAATCGTCGTCGTCAATTTCGTCGTTGTTATGGACACTGAATCCGCGATGCATTTCAGACTCATTAGCCATTTTGAGTTCAGGGAGATCGAGGGGATTCTCGAGGTTACTGATTCCAGTGTTGTCGTAAAGGATGTTGCCTTCCGAATCGAAGACGGCGAATTGAAGATCTTGGATAGGGAGATCGATGGTGCGCTCCCAAAGTTCAACGTTAACCACTCCCCCTTCGTAATGGTCGAGGAGCTGATAGTTTAATACCGTCAGCTGAGCATTAAGCAGGTCTTGGCGGTAGCTTCGCTCACGAGAGAACTGGAAGGCGACGAAAGCGACTTCACAGAGAGTGAGAATGGCTACCACCACGAGAAGGAGTTTAGTGCTATAGCTGATTTTTAACACTTTCTTAATTTTGAATTTTGAATTTTGAATTCTTTTATTCCTAATTTTGAATTCTTTTATTTTGAATTTGGAATTCTTTTATTCGGAATCTTAATTCTATAATTCGGATTTGGGTTAGACTTTGAATCCGTAGCCGTAGCCTGATCGAGTTACGATCAGCTTTCCGTATTTGCCGATTTTGGCACGTAGGCGCGTTACGTTGACGTCCACTACACGGTTTACTACAACTACTTCGTCTGACCATACTTTTTGCAGGATGTCTTCGCGTGAGAAGATTTTGCCGGGATTGCTCATGAAGAGAGAGAGGAGCTCGAATTCCTTTCGAGGCATACGGACGGGAACATCATCGATGGTGCAGACGATTTGGTCGAGGTCGATGACGAGTCCTTCTTCGCGGATGATACGTTTTGGCTTATGCTCCTCTTTGACTTGAGCCGGAGCTGCACCTTGAGCCGGAGCAGCTGCACCGGTACGATCTACGCGACGAAGCACAGATTTGATGCGAGCAAGGATATTGCGGATGTTGTAAGGCTTCGTGACGTAGTCGTCGGCACCGAGGTTAAGGCCTGCGATCATGTCATCGTCGGCGTTTTTGGCGGTGCAGAATATGATAGGAATATTTGCTGTAGCAGGGTTTCGCTTCAGCATACGGGCACATTCGAAACCTGACATTTTGCCCATCATGACATCGAGGAGGATGAGATCGTAGGATGTCAGGTCCATTTCGAGGGCTTCTTCGGCTGAATAGGCTGTGTCGCCTTCGTAGCCTTCGATTTCGAGGTTAAGCTTGAGACCTTCACAGCTGTCTCTTATAAACAACTCCGAGCCCACGAGACGTAGAGGA
>CAMWLX010000438.1 GCA_947175225.1 uncultured Porphyromonadaceae bacterium | reverse complement strand
TAGAATCTTGTAGTTGATTTCTGCTGTGTTGGGAGCTTCGTCATGGAATGGCAAGAATATTCGTCCCCTACCCTGAGAATGAACCGGCAATACGGCAATCTGTGCTCCGCCCTCCTTATGAATGACACCGCTTCCAAGATGGATATTATAGTTGCCAAGCTTACCCTTAACCTTGGCAAAATTTCCGACAACCTCAAAATTTGAGATCCCAAACATCGGCATTGCATGACTTACTATAGCACGGCGCATCTCAATGGTAGAATGACTCGTCTCCGGATCTACACCTCCGGCGTGAGCAACACTCACTGCAAGATCCACGTCGCGCATGATCTCTGAGAATACAATAGGCGGAATGTCTTCTATCTTCTTGTCTTTAAATGTGCGACGGTCAAAGAATGCGACATATTCAAGAGTTGGAGCTTCAATGTCGGCCGGAGAGAACCAGTCTGCAAGAGCATACATCACTGCGATAACATCTCCATTGAAACAAACCTTCTGAAGTCCATTTTCATAGTCAACTGTCCACTGGCGCTTTTTCAAAACGCCAACTGCACGTGCGGGCATAATCTGATTTCCCGAATAACGCATTGACCTTGACTTCTCCCGCTCTTCGACGGTAGGAACGTAAAGCTCACGGAAGACCTGCTTGAAGGGTTGACGCCATTGGCGATCGAATAAAAATGATTGGTATTCATTCCAGACTCCGGCCTCCAAAAGATCTAAAGGATGGGCTATGCGAATCTTATCATCCGGTAAGATTTCGATCATCACTCCATCGGCAGCAATGAGTGACTTGCCATCCTCACCGGGGAATCCAAGTTCACCGGTGTCTTTAACAATCACAAGGCGCGAAAACAAACTCCAAATGATTGGATTATCCTTAAGCCTGAATACCTCCTCTCCTGTAAAAACAGAGCAGTCTACCATAGACGTTTCCAGCAGAGCACGTCCACGGACATGCTGATCTTTCAATTGCTTGTAAACCTCGCGAAGACGCTCTACATACTTATCTTTCTTCAATCTTGATGGTAAACTTTGCAGACGTTTGCCTTTACTCTCCGCTACAAGTGTCGGTATCCCATCACACAGTTCGATATACACCGTGATTCCATCAACCTCCTTTGGCATAAGAAATTCCGCAACCTCTTCTACAAGATCAGCCTCCATACTCCATGTGAGCCTTGTGGAATCACCAAAACCAGCCGTGCGGGCAAGATTGTCAAGAGCCAACTTAACAGCCCTCCCCTCACTTGCCTGACGCATAGAACCGAATTGCTTGCTTTCTTTCAGAAACTTATTGAGTGTGTCATAGCGCTGGCGCAAATCCTTTGTCCGATTCCTACCCAGAGGAATAAGTCCGTAAGCCACTACCAAATCCTTGTTTCTTTTTTCCTCTATTTCTTTCTGCACTTCCTTTGCCTTCAAGATTCCTAAGGCAGCATCAGACAGTTTACGAGCACGAGTATGACGATTGCCCTCTGATATGTATTTAGCCGCTTCATAGACTACATCAAAACGTTTTTTTCCAAGCAGCCTATACACCTCCTTAAACCATATCGGATCAAACGCACCATCAGCGAAATCCTCAGGAGCGACAGACGTGTATCTGGATATATGTGATTTTGAGACGTCATCAAGATATTCTCCGGTATGAGCCATAAAATAGTAAGCGGCACTTTCGAACCCCTGCCATCCTATTGCAGTCTCCACCAAACCAAGCCAACGCGGAGAAAACATCGCAGCCTCCACAAGACGCTCATCAGAGATCTCTGCATCCGCTGCCAATTTCTTAAGTTCGGAAGCAGTATCGTCTGAAGCTGGACAACTTACATGAAGAAGCCAGGAGAATATCTCACGCTTACTTTCTCCAAAATTCCAGAAATTGCTTTTGGGTTTTTCTTTTCCCATTCCAACAATTAGCCTGATAAAATAATCAATACCAACCACTACAATGATATTATGGGCAAGCTTAGAGACTACAGTCGGGGTATCGCCTCTTAGGAGTTCTATCTCCAATATACGGTCAATAGCTTTATTTACGAGATCACATTCTTCGGAATTGAGCTTACTTCTATCATTATGCCATCGCGCACGGACCGGTGCCTCCGGAAGCAATTTTGTCATTGCATTTACCATATAGGCAGAATACTCGCGACCAAGCATCTCATGCCAGAATTCATTATCCGTAATCAAACCGATATTCCACAATCTCAAGTACTCCGCCGGGGAGACAGGATTAAAACAAGCCCTATACCCAAGCAGACGATATAATGCATACCGTGCCCGAAAAGAATACGTAAATAGTTCATCGTCAGAAGTCATAGCACTTTCCTCAAGAAGATGCATCATACGACTGAACGGCCAGACATTGAATATGGCATGCTCCTTGTCTTTTTCAAAAAAACAAGATGAATAGGAAGCCGTGTATCTATGCACCATATCTTCCGGCCTGACAGCAGAAGCTATCTCAGAGAAAACATCGGCACATAACCTCCATGTCTCCGGCGCACTTGAATATTCAGATATCAAACATTTACATACTTCATATGCTTGTTCATAATAAGGAAGTCGACATATAGACTTCATCGGAATACCCTCATGGAAAGCCTTCCCAAGCAGACGGCTGAATAGCGGGAAAAATGGAGAATCGTAATCCTCGTACTTACCAACAGCAATATCAAGCTTCAGCAAATCTGTGGGAGAGTCGATCTCACGCTCATAAAACTCTTTCCACATGTCAGGCTTGGCAAGAGCATCGAGCGAATTGCGATATCTATTGACCTTAGGAGTGTTGCCAAGGCGGACAGTATCACCATCACTATTTGTGAACTCAAAGTCAGCATTATCCTCAATGAGCTTCATGATCTTGAGCATAATCTCTTCGGCACGTCTCTTTTCAGAGAATGCCAAAGCCTTTTCTATGACAAAGTTTTCAGGTCTCCTCGCTTTAAGATGCAAGTTTTCGTCGGGATTGTAAAGGCCAAAACCATTTGACAGGTTATATGCACTCACAGAATTCTTGGCAGCATCTAAAATATTCCCAATAAGCACCTTTTCTTTTGCCGTAGGACGCTTTATTTCTTTTACTACAGGAACAAGAGCCTCTACAATAATTGGCTTCTCACCCTTATCCATCCAATTTTTTATTATGTCAAGCGCGGCAAGCCTCCGATCGGCAGACTTATCGTTAAGAAGTCTCAGAGCGCAGGAATATGCCTCTTTATCAGGAAGAGATGAAAGAATGGATATAATGGAGACACGCATATCCGAAGCCTTAAGTCGCAGAAGATCTTCCATAGCCGTATAATGCGTCTCATTCAGTCTTCCCATATTATGAAGCTTCTCCACAGCCCGGCACGCCACATCGCGTGCATGCTCGCCACGATCACCCATGCTGCTGACGGCAAAGTTTATTA
>CAMWLX010000437.1 GCA_947175225.1 uncultured Porphyromonadaceae bacterium | reverse complement strand
TACAGCTAATATAATATGAATTCTAAGAGAAAACTGATTTTTACGGCTATATTTACCTTGGCAGCCCTCATAGCTGTTGCTAGAGCCGGATTCGCAGAACGTTGGGAAGAGAATTGGGTAAAGGACTTCTTTTTCGGTGCAACTATCTTTGCAGTCCAGTTAGTCGTGTTTACGGTAGTTCTAATTATGGGACAAAAAAGAACCCCGTTGTACAGCTCATTTATGGCGTTCTGTAAAAAGATAGCCGAAAACAGACGTTTGCAGATATTGATTGGCGGTTTGTTGCTATCAGTTAATGCTGGAATAAATGTAGGCTGGGCACTCGGCGCACTTTTTATTTTAGGGCCTTTGGTATTTGTAGGATTAATGATACTAAATTTCGTTTTTGCTGTCAGTCCCCGTGATAGCAAATGGCTTTCAAATCCCAAGCTGATATATTATATGTTTATATTGCTCATTACAGCGCCAATCGGCGTAATCGTGTATCACTATGCGATTCAATGGCCCTGGCTTGACAAGCTATATTCATACAAAATGATAATAGATTCCGCATTCAACTTCACCATCACCATCAAACCTGCCGCATTACCGCATCACTTTTTCAAGCAAATCCTGATATATTCAATCGCATTATACATTCCGTGGGTGATGGGATTAGCAACAAACCGGATATACCACTATTTTTCTTCCTTATTTGCTAAAAAACGAATCAATTAGTACCCCTGAAAACGAGACATATACGTAATAAACTAACAACTATCAAAATAGGACTTCACTATGAGAAGATTATTGATTCTGTTAATTAGCGGATTAGCTCTTGCATTGAAGACCTATGCACATGCCGGAGTTTACGACCGGTTTAGTGAATAATCGTTGATCAAATAGAATAGGCATAAGCTTAAAAATCAAAGGTATAAATATATTTTGACAAAATAACAGAGAAAGAGATATGATGAAGAAAGCCATATTCTTGTTTGCTTTAGCGGCAATACTGACCGCTTGCAAGAAATCGAACAATCTATATCAAAAGCGATATGAACAAGATGGTGTCAAATACGAATATTCCATTGTCTATCCTGATGGGATAGATTACGCGATAGCTGAACGGTACGCAAGTTTTGATATAGCAAATGACAATCGGTCAATTGTGATGTTAATGGATAGTCTGATTGATACCAATACTCACCTTGATTTTTGGGGTGATGACTATTATCGTGCAATGAAAGAAACAATGCCTTATGACAGCATCTTGCCACGATTACTAAGAGTGCAAGATCATGAGCCATCTAATCCGACTGTTTATTCCTCAATAGGATATACATACAATCACTTAAACAATACATTAAAAGCACTTGAATATTTCCACAAAGGACTTGATATAGCGCCTGACAATAGCAAGCTTTGGTACGGATTAGGACTTGTAACGTTGCAAAACGGTGATACCATCTCAGCAATCAGTCATTTTGCCAAATCCCTTGATCTGGCTACCAAACAGAATATGGAATCTCAAGTCACATTAAGTCAATTTATGCTTGAAAAGTATGGATCAGATACACTGAAAGTGAAGGAACCTATTTCTGAGACTGCCAATAATACATGGAAGAGAAGATGGAATAGGATTCATTGATGGTCTATAAGCATTCAGTGATTTTAGACGTAGATACACTTAACACCATAGGAGATACCTTTGAAATATTTATCCATAAATAAAACGCATTAAATTATGTGGATAATAATTCTACTTGTAACCGTAAATTTTTAATCATATTGTTCAAGATATATGTGGTTGGATGCAGTGATTCCGTGCCAAAATTTCAGATTCCAAACGATGAGGTCAGCATAAATATGTCGCCATGGGATTATTATATTTCATTGAAACATAAAAGTTGGAATGAGCTAACGGAATATGAAAAGGAGCGAATGGTTCTTGCCGCTCATTTAATACTTGATGATTGTGGAACCCTTTCCACTTTAGAAGAACTTAAAGAATTCTTACAAATCCATCTTCCTGATATGTCAGAACCTTATTATCCAGAGGGAGATGGCGTTTTAGGAGGATTTCGTGAATGGCAAGAAAATATGAAAACTCCTAAATACAAGTCGCGACAATTGCACGAAAATATTTAATTATAATATGAAGTACCTTTCACTTACAGCAACCATTTCTATACAGACTTAAATAAAGGTACTGATGTTGTTGAAAAAGCCAATCAGTCAGGATTTATAAGAGTCCGATTCAGCGATATAAGAAATGATGATTTCTGCATCGTTGATACTTTAATACAGATTGCTCCACAATCAATTTCAGTTCAGGAGTGACAACGTACATTTTTCAGGAATAATCCATTATATAGAGATGTTGCAAAAAGTACGTTGGGATCTTGATTTATTAGCCGAATATTACTCTCATATCAAGAAATTTAGCTAACTTTGTGTTACACTTCATTATACTATGATTGTAGAGAGGCTACAATGGAAAATGGCAAGATACTCATTATTTCTCAGAAATATCATAATGAACGTACCTTGTATCAGGCAAAGCATCTCGGCATTGACGCACTACTCTCTGAGGGAGTGAAAGAGGCCTTATATACCGATATGGGACAAGGCTGGAACTACTGTTTCTATCGCGTCAATCAATCAGATAAATCTCCCCAATATCTACACTCTACCTCATTACCCTACGCATCAAATTTTATTGTAATTAAGTCGCAGTAAACTAACACTCAATATTATACCGATGTGGAGCTTCTTTTTAAGACATAAAGTTACTATATCGACTATGCTGATTTTGGTACTCATAAAAATTGTATGGGTAGCATGGTCTTGTTGGGACAATGGATCGATAGATAAAGAGAAGAACGAGTTAATTCAACGAAAGAACTATCTTGTTAAACATATAGTAGTTGAGCCGCGTCAGTTACTCAACGAAATGCCGGGTGGAATAGGATTGCAGTTTCAGGGTGAATGGGCATTGTATTCATGCTCTATGTTGACTGAGGCATTATCCAATATGGCAGAAATTTATCCGGAGACCAAAGAAGATGCAATTTCAAATATTGATAGTCTTATCCAAATTGTCAAATCGCCGAACCTGCGGTTATATGATAAATTGCGGTGGGACGAGGATCCTCTCGAATCATTGGACGGTGAAGAAAGTCACGTTTCCTATCTCAGTCATCTCGCGTGGATGATTGGCAATTACAAACGAATTGGGGGTACTGACAAATACGACAATTTATATGATTCAATATGCAATACAATGCATCGTCGTATTGTTAACTCTCCTCTATATAATCTTCCAACATATCCAGATGAACCGGTCTATGTCCCCGATATGATGGTTGCTATCGTAGCTTTGTCGGATTATGCGGAACTTAATAATGGTAAATATTCAGATACTGTAAACGCATGGA
>CAMWLX010000436.1 GCA_947175225.1 uncultured Porphyromonadaceae bacterium | reverse complement strand
CCCCCCCCCCCCCCCCCCCCCCCCCCCCCCCCCCCCCCCCCCCCCACCCCCCCCGCCCCCCCCCCCCCCCCCCCCCCCCCCCCCCCCCCCGGGGGTGGCGTTCATTTTGCTCCAGACGTACCAGATGTAGAGGATTACTACGGGGACTAAGAGCGATACCCAGGACATTACGGTGAGGGTGAATTCGGTGCTGGAGCTGTTTGCCAATGTCAGGGATGATTGAGGGTCGGTGAGCGATGGCATGTAGCTTGTGTTGTTGTAGGCGAGGTCGCAGAGAAGGCTGACAATTGTAATGATTGTGCCTACGCCTGTCCACCAGATGCCTCCTTTGTATTCTTTCTTGAATGCTGTCAGTCCATAACCTGCGAGCACCAACAATACGCCGAAGATCAGAGTTGCAAGTAGCCACCACATATCAATGAGATTGATGGCATATTTGTATTGTACTGCTACTACCTGGCCGGTTGCATCCACTGTATAGCCATCTGCTGTGAGTATCACCCAAAGGAGGGCAAGGAAGAGGACTACAAAGATGAGACCATTGAGGAGGGCTTTCATTCTTAATGCATTGAATACTTTCGGACCGTCATCTATGGAGTTCATAAGATATAGGGCGGCATTCATTCGGGCAAGGAAGAAGAGTGTGAACCCTACGAGAAGGTTTTTCCAGCAACAAATGGCTTCAAGGCCATGAGTGGGCGCCCACACTGAAATTACGGGTGCATTGCCATCGAGGATGTTGCCACGAGTCACGGAAAATTCTCCACCAAAGAAGAGGATTCCTACTGCTACGCCGATAAGAACACACCCTACTACACCGTTGATCAGGAGGAAAGTGTCGTAGGTGGCAGTGCCATATAGGTTGCCTGTTTTGCGACGAAATTCATAACTTACTGCCTGAAGTACAAAGCTAAAGAGGATTGCCATCCAGAGCCAGTAGGCACCACCAAAGGATGTGGAATAAAAGAGGGGGAAGGATGCAAAGAAGGCTCCGCCAAACACCACAAGGGTGGTAAAGGTCAGCTCCCACTTGCGACCGAGAGAGTTAACTATTAGGTTTTTTGCCATCGATCCACGGGTCTCGAGCAATAGGCTCTGACCACCCTGAACGAAAAGCATGAATACGAGGACTCCTCCGAGCACTGCTATAAGAAGCCACCAATATATTTGTAGGGTTTCCATATTTGTGAGTTTTATTTGATAATAAGCCGAATAGGGCTAATAAGGCCAATAGGGCGCATTAGGACCTATAAGGCAGATGGAATTAGTTATTCTTCGGTTATTTCTTTGTTGGTGCCTTTCTTGACTTCGTTGACCATGATAGAGATTTCTGCTGCGATGAGAGCTGCGAAAACTATGGCGAAGAGCCAGAATGTTAGCTGTACGGATTCTGCTGCAACGGCTGATACTGCTGCCTGAACAGGAAGGATGTCCTGGATGGTCCAGGGCTGACGACCTACTTCCGCCACAATCCAACCGGCTTCGCTACATATCCATACTACAGGAATGCTTAGCACTCCAATCCAACGCGCAAGGCGAGTGTCGAACCAAGTTGGTTTCTTATACACTACGAACAATGCCACGATGAGGAAAAGAAGAAGATAACCACCGGCGATGACCATTATATGGAAAGAATAGAATGTGAGAGCTACCGGCGGAACCGCATCCTCCGGGGAATTGAAATAACCATATCCAAAGAAGGGATAATTGGCTTTTATTCTCTCAAGCGCGTTGGCAAGAGCGACTTCATCACCAGCCTTGCGGGCTGCCTCATAGTCTCGGAGTGCCTGCTGAGCTGCCTTGCCAATCTCGATTCTCTGGGCGTAGCTTATAGTATTGATCGTATCGCCTTGCGGAGTCAAAGCAACCCCGTCGATGAGGTCGTCGATACCGGGCACAAAGCTATTTGCGTCATGATTGGCAAGGATGGAGAGACCTTTGGGAATGGCGATCTTACACTTGACGTCTCTATTCTTTTCGTCTACAATTCCAAAACCGATAAGTTCCTGCCCTATCTCACCGCGATATAGACCTTCCATAGCGGCAAGTTTCATAGGCTGCACCCGAGCTACCTCTACAGCCGAACCGTCGCCGGTCCACATCGTGAAGATCATACCGATGAGACCAATCCAACCGGCAACCTTAACAGAATCTTTAGCCATCTGCATATTCTTTCCTTTAGCAGCTATGATGCAGCTGACCCCAATCACGAATACAGAGGCAAGTACCCAACCGCTTGTCACGGCATGGAAGAACTTGTTGATAGCTACCGGAGAGGTGGCGACAGCAATGAAGTCTGACATCACATTACGCATCTGGTCGGGATCAAACTCCATGCCGACGGGATACTGCATCCAAGCATTGGCAATGAGAATCCAAAGAGCGGAAAGGGAGACGCCGATAGCCACGAGCCATGTAGAGGCGAGGTGGAACCCTGGAGAAACCTTTTTCCAACCAAAGAACATCACGGCGAAGAACGTAGCCTCCATGAAGAAAGCGAGGAGTCCTTCGATGGCGAGAGGAGCGCCAAAAATGTCGCCGACAAACCAGCTATAGTTCGACCAGTTGGTGCCGAACTCAAATTCAAGAATAATACCGGTAGCCACGCCGATAGCGAAATTTATGGCGAAGAGAGTCATCCAAAATTTCGTTGTCTTAAGCCATTTCTCGGATTTAGTACGATGATAGATCGTCTCCATTACGGCGACGATAAGGCTTATTCCGATCGTGAGCGGAACAAAAAGCCAGTGGACTATAGCGGTCAATGCGAACTGAAGTCGCGACCAGTCGACTACTTGAATCAAGTCTTCCATGGGTTTATTTAGTTTTTTTAAGTTATTTTTATAAGGGCTTTAGGGGCACTAAGGGATTTAGAGGCACTAAAGGTGTTAGAGAGATCAGCGGGAAGTTAGTTCTGTAGCTACGGCACGGGCACGGTCATCGTCGTTGTCGTAGTTTTCTTTCAATATGTTAGGAAAAAAGAATAGCTTGAAGACGAAGAAAAGGATGACTACCTTTATGAAAATGATAGCCCAGAGCTTGCGGCCGACAGTCATATTCTTGAATCCGTCGACATAGAAATCTAATACTTTACGCGCCTTTATACTTATATTTTCCATATACATACAAGTTTATTACGCAAAGTTAATAAACGTGAATGAGATATGCAAATTTGATTGAAATATTTTAGAAATTTACTCAATTGTATGCTATAGAACATAAAAAAATGGGTACTATAGCAAATGTTGCTCACACATAAGATATGCTGAAAAAAGGACGCACGAGGCGTGCGTCCTTACTATACTATCGGGGAAATTCAATGAAGTTGTTTAAACTTATTTGCGAATTGAAAAATTTACAAAGAAGAATTAAACCAAAAATTCTTTTTATTAATCTTCCGCCATCTTTTCGGCGTATTTTCCT
>CAMWLX010000435.1 GCA_947175225.1 uncultured Porphyromonadaceae bacterium | reverse complement strand
CGTGGAAAGCGTCAACGTGTCCGGAAGCTTTCCCGATTGTGGTGTGCCTGAATATGCCTGAGTCGAGGCGACGATGTTGTCGTGGAGCATGGTCATAGCCTCCCACCAGTAGCGTTTGATATTGTTTTTCAATTCCACGCCATTCTGACCATAGTCATAAACTGCGCTTAGTCCGTCGTAGATTTCAGATGACTGGAACACAAATCCGTATTCTTTGGCATGAGCCACAATAGTCTTGAAGACATCTTCCTGTTTTGCCATATTCTTGTTTAATCTTTTTGTTTAATCGTTTAAGTGGTTTATGAGGTTTAAGAAGTTTAGGGGGTTTAAGCGGGTTAGGCATAAATTCTTATAAATCTTATAAGTCTTATAAACCCATTCTCCTTTTAAACCTTATAATCTTTTTAAACCATACAAACTAAAATTTACTTCAAAATGCAAATTTAATCATTTTTTTTCAAACTTCGGGCGAATTAACAGTTTTTTCCATTTTTTTATTTGTGATGGCGCAGACGCAGGAGTCAGACCAGACGTTTTCTGATGTCTCCACCATGTCAATGATAGTATAAATAGGAAGGATTATACCCATGATGCTGATGTTGGCACCGATTCCCGACATTAGAGACAGAGTAAGGAAATAGCAACCCATGGGGACACCGGCGTTTCCAACAGCAGAAATAACGGATATGAAGAGCCAAAGTATCATAGTGGCCCAGCTAATTTCCATACCATTGTTTTGCATCACGAAAAGAGATGTACAAAAGATGAATGCGGCACAACCGTTCATATTGATCGTGGTGCAGAGCGGAAGGACAAATCTTGAAATCTTTTTATTCACACCAAGGCGCTGCTCCGCATTCTCCATTGTGACAGGCAGGGTTGCCGCACTGCTCTTAGTGAAGAATGCCATAATGACAGCGGGCGACATCCCGCTGAATGTCTTGATCGGATTAAGCCCCGACAGAAGCAAGAATATCGGAAGAATCACAAATATCTGGATAAGATTGCCGGAAATGATCACGGCCACATATTTGCCAAGAGAATCAGCCATTACGCCAGCTCCGGCTTCAGCAATCAGCTGAGCTGCAAACGCCACTATACCGATAGGGAGGATTGCTATCAACCAGCGGATTAAAGTAAAGAGAATTTCCTGTATGCCGGCAAGTCCGTTTACAATTATTTCCTTTGGTCTTGACTCCGGCATTTTGGAAATTGCTATTCCTACAGCAAAGCACAATAATAAGAGAGCAAGGACATTTCCTTCAAGAAGAGGACGGACGATATTGTCAGGCACCACGCTGAGCACCTGGTCGGCATACGTAGTCTCAGGCATAGAGATATCAGCGGCTTTTTCAGCATCTATAGCAGAGACTGGGATATTGCCCGGGGCTATCAGAAGATAAAGCACAAGACCTATTACAGCAGCAGAAAATGTAGTGAGCAAGGTATATGTAAGAGATGTCTTGAATATCTTGCCAAGTTCCTTGCCTCCACCGAGGGAAGCAAGGGTAGTGATTACAGCCAGTACTATTGTCGGGACAGCGAGGAGCCGGAAAAGACGGGTATAGATGGTGGCTATATAATTCATCATAGTGTCAACTGCCTGCAAATGTAGCAATCCCAATCCCACGCCCACTGCCATGGCTGCGAGCCAAATGATAATCTGCTTCTTGTTCATACTTCTTCAAGTATCTGTTCAAATTAATGTTTTGATATATTAACAAAGTTTAAATGAGGAAAGGTTTGCATTGTGCATAAAAAAGGACGCACGGCTCGTGCGTCCCTACGAGTTTATGTGTTAATTTATATATTACTTAACAAGGACTTTAGTAGCGTTCTTACCCTGAACCTTGATGAAGGCACCGTTGGAAGGATTAGCTACGCGAACACCCTGCATATTATAATATACGACAGGAGCATTCTCATCGACAGCAACTTCTACGCCGGTAGCTGCCTTGCCAAGGTAGGATAGAGAGAAGCTCTTGAATGCGAATCTGTTCTGCTCAGCAGGATTGATGGTCTTTTCCATCTTTATTGAGAGCTTGCCATCTTCAGCCACTGTGAAATTAGCAGTTTCAGTGTGTGCTACAAGAGCATCCCATGCGCTGTTGTACCAAAGGTCAGACTCTTCATACTCATAAGGCTGTCCTTCTGCATCGTTGAATTTCACTACGAGGGCTGTGTTGTTCTGGTTGACTACACGGTATTCAACCTTATAGCTTCCGGCAGGCATACCTTCAACATCCTGAGAAACTACATCGACACCGGCTACAGGCTCCTGATGGTTTGCATTTTCACCGGCTTCGTTGATACACCAAGCGTAAGTAGTCTTGTTGTCCCAAGCACCATGATCAAACCAGCCACCGTCGGGGGTAACGATCTGAGCGGGTTCGCCGTTCTTGATATATGTCCAAGATGAAATATTGTTGTTAGCATTCACTTCAATCTGACCTGCATTGAGGAAGAATGAAGCTTCAACAGGATTCTCGGGAGTTGCAGCAGCAAGAGCAGCAACCATCTCCTCACGGGAGATTATCTGCCATGCTGAAAGATTGCCTGAGGGAGCGGCAGTAGCATCAACTACATGAAGATTAACTAAACCAAGATAGTCGATCACGTCAGCCTTAGCAGTAAGATATTTGCCATCTACCTTAATATTATAAGCCTCACCTACTGACTCCAGATATACCGGAATAGGAGCACCGCCGTCCATGTAAGGTTCACCGTCAATCTTTATGTATCCGTAAGCTGATTTTACATTATAGTTTTCCACATACTCTTCCTTAGTGTCGCCAAAGACCTCCGGATTAACCAAGAGATGAGAGCCTTCGCAAGTCAGGAAAGTTCCCAGCACTTCGCTTGTGATGCCATCCACAGATACTTTCTGGAAATAGTCTTTTCCTTCTCCAGTCTTGATTTTTGCATCAACCACAACATTGGTTCCACTACGAGTGATATCCACAGTCACGAAAGCACCGGCCATATCGGTCTTGAATGTGTCCCAATTGAAGTTATGATCCAAATGGCCGTTGTCGCTTGCGGCATATTCAGTTCCCCAGCCGTAAGCGTCCGCACGAAGATACATATATTCGTGATAACCGTCAACGCCTCTGTTCAGACCGTTGGTGAGGACGATAGCCCAATTATCCCAGTTGTTGTTTCCTGCAGTGTAGTTGTAGAACTCATAGTGGAGAGATCCGTCACCGGTAAGATTGACATATTCTGACCATGTGCTCCAGAAAGGAGTAGAGTTGTCTTCGATGCCTACCACTTTCCACTCACCCTCTTCCTGAGGCTTGTTGAGAGAAATGTTGAAAGCGCAGGGATATGCCTTTGTGACTGCGTGAGTACCCCAGGAATAGCCTTCGTTAAGGAATTCACCGGTCTCTACATTCTTAATGTAGTACTCCCCGGTAGCGAGCTGAGCCATAGCTCCGGCTGCCATGAAA
>CAMWLX010000434.1 GCA_947175225.1 uncultured Porphyromonadaceae bacterium | reverse complement strand
AAAAAATTTCCACTTACTAATCTATAACAATAAAAAATGTATAAAGTTTGTTGAGTTTATGTTAAAATCACATGCCATTCCGGGGGATACAGTGTTTGACGGGGGACGGGCTCGGAGAGCGCTCGCTACACTGGCTTGTCGGGGTTTAGGATGTGGGATTCGGTGGAGGCTATTAGGGAGAGTAGGGCCGGGAGGGCTTCTTCGGTCGGGATGTTCTTTTTTACGAGTTCCTTTCCTTTATATATAGAGACTCTGCCGGGTCCTGCCCCAACATACCCATAGTCGGCATCTGCCATCTCTCCGGGACCATTGACGATGCAACCCATCACTCCTATCTTGAGACCTTTCAAATGAGAGGTGTTTGCCTTAACTTCCGCCAGTGTCTTCTGAAGGTCGAATAAAGTTCGTCCGCATCCCGGACAAGCAATGTATTCGGTCTTAGAGATACGCAGACGGGCTGCTTGCAATATGCCAAGCGCAACACTCTTCACTTCATCTTTTGAAAACTTTTCCGATGCAACGATTCCAATGCCGGAAGCATAGCCATCAAGCAACAGGGGACCGAAGTCTGCGGCAGCCTCAATCCGGAGGTGTTCGAGATCAGTCGTAAGGAATCCCATCATGACGATAACAGGATTTTTTCCACCAAGTGCCACAAATCGATCTATCCAACTCTTCATAGCACCCGGACGATTGTCGGAGGAAGTGGTCAGCACCACCGGTTTCTCGTCGCCATACAGAGCGGGGGGCATAGCCGTAGAGACATAATGCCAGTCCGGCTGCAGAGTGAAATCGACATCCATTACGGGGAATTCCTGATATGGGAGTTTAGCAGCATAGTCGCGAGATTTGCCGGGAAGCACTTTTTCCGGTTCCGGTATCGGCTCATGACCTGCACGGGCAGCGACATAATCGCGAAGCTTGACAGCAACCGGAATTTCACACTCGGGGTCCTCACTAAGTGAGACACGGATAGTGTCGCCAATTCCATCAGCAAGAAGAGTACCTATTCCTACAGAACTCTTTATGCGACCATCTTCACCGTCGCCGGCCTCAGTGACTCCAAGATGGAGAGGGAAATGCATGTCCTCAGCATCCATGGCTTTCACAAGGAGACGGACGGTAGCTACCATCACAGTCACATTCGAAGCCTTCACGGAGATAACGATATTGTCAAAATTCTCTTCGCGTGCTATGCGGAGAAATTCCATCACAGACTCCACCATCCCGGCAGGAGTGTCGCCATAGCGACTCATAATTCGATCGGAAAGCGAGCCATGGTTGACTCCGAGACGTACACAAGTGTCATGCTCCTTACATATATTAAGGAAAGGAACAAACTTCGAACGGATTTTCTGCAATTCCTGCGCATATTCCTCGTCGGTGAACTCCAGCTTTTGAAAAGTACGCGCTGCATCTACGAAATTGCCGGGGTTGATGCGCACCTTGTCGCATGTAGTGGCAGCCTCGAAGGCGGCGTTGGGATTGAAATGCACGTCAGCCACGAGAGGGACATCACAACCGGAATCGAGCAACTCCTTTTTTATATTAACCATGTTGGCGGCTTCTTTCACACCTTGAGTAGTAAGGCGCACGAGTTCACCACCGGCTTCGGCTATGCGCCGGGCCTGTGCTGCGCTGGCTTCGGTGTCGTTGGTGTTGGTGTTACACATCGATTGGATGCGTATGTGGTTATCGCCTCCTATCTCCACGTTGCCGGCTTTGGCTACGCTGCTTAATCTTCTCTTATAATTATACATTTTCGTATAATATAATTTAGAATTTAGAATTTAGAATTTAGAATTAATAATTTTGAAACCTCAATATGTCCTCTTTCGCAAGTAAAAATCTCACGCAGAGTCCCAACGGGCTCTCGATCCGATACCTTAAGACCCGGAAGCACAAAAGAATTGAATTTAAAACATGAATTCTAAATTCTAAATTCTAAATTCTAAATTATTATTTGATTTTCCATTCGACGCCGTTCTTGGTGTCTTTTACGTCGAAGCCGAGGGCGGCGAGGCGGTCGCGAATGAGATCGCTTGTGGTCCAATCTTTGGCGGCCTTGGCATTTTTCCTGACATCCATGAGAAGATCGACTGCCCCTTCAAATGCCTTCCTTTCGGAAGAGTTGCCATCGGCAGATGCGCCTTCGACCCGAATGCCAAGAAGATCGATCAGGAATGTATCGAAGAGTTTTTTAAGGCGTTCAATATCCTGAGCGGAGAGTGTGATCTGGCCGTCGGAGGCTTGATTGATGTAGCGGCAGGCATCGAAGAGCACGGCGATCACCATCGGGGTGTTAAGGTCATCGTCCATGGCCTCATAGCATTTTGCCGCGAAATCGGGCAGCTCTACGCTCGATTTTTCAGCCGGGACAAGAGCCTGCAGACGGCGATAGCCATCAAGCATCTTCTGAAGAGCCTTGTCAGCTGCTTCGAGGGCAGCATCGGAGAAGTCGACAGTGCTGCGGTATTGTGCCTGAAGGATGAAAAAGCGTATCACCATCGGAGAGTAAGGACGATTCAAGAGGGGATGTTCACCTTTGAAGAATTGCTCAAGGGTGATGAAATTGTTGTAGCTCTTTCCCATCTTCTTTCCGGCAATAGTGATCATATTATTGTGCATCCAATAGCGTACTGTGTCATGGCCTTTGGCAGCTACGCTCTGGGCTATCTCACATTCGTGATGAGGGAACATGAGGTCCATTCCGCCGCCGTGGATGTCAAACTCTTCGCCGAGATACTTCTCCCCCATCGTGGAGCATTCGAGATGCCAACCGGGGAAACCTTCGCTCCAAGGGGATGGCCAGTGCATAATATGCTCTGGAGCAGCTTTCTTCCAGAGTGCGAAATCGAGAGGATTGCGTTTTTCATCCTGTCCGTCGAGTTCGCGCGTTGTGCTAAGAAGATCGTCAATATTGCGGCCTGAAAGTTTTCCGTAGTGATGATCTTTGTTATATTTTGCCACATCAAAATAGACGGAACCTTGGCTTTCGTAGGCATATCCTGCCTCAAGAATCTTCTTAATATATTCAATCTGCTCAATTATATGGCCTGAAGCATGAGGCTCGATGCTTGGAGGGAGCACATTGAGAGCCTCCATGTCGCGGTGATAGCGATTTAGATAATACTGCACCACCTCCATGGGCTCCAACTGCTCAAGACGGGCTTTCTTTGCTACCTTATCTTCTCCGGAATCCGCATCATGCTCGAGATGGCCTACATCAGTGATGTTGCGGACATAGCGCACCTTATATCCAAGATGCTTGAGATAGCGGAAAAGGATATCGAAAGTGATGGCAGGACGCGCATGACCAAGATGCGCGTCGCCATATACAGTAGGACCGCATACATACATGCCTACACGCCCCTCATGTAAGGGCTTGAACGGCTGCTTCACGCGGCTAAGGGTGTTATAGATATAGAGCATTGGAAGTTGTATGGTTG
>CAMWLX010000433.1 GCA_947175225.1 uncultured Porphyromonadaceae bacterium | reverse complement strand
CTACTGTCTGTTTTTGACTCAGGTCTTCCGTAGCCCTGACAAGTGGAAGGTGTTTTTCAAGCAGCTTGTGACTGAGATATCTCAGTTGGGAGTTGACTCGATACCTCTTGTCGTAATTATTTCTGTATTCATCGGTGCGGTAATTGCGATTCAGATGACAATAAATATTGTATCGCCACTTGTTCCGAGTTATTCGACTGGTCTTGCAACGCGAGAGATTCTACTGCTTGAATTTTCATCTACTATGATGTGTCTGATTTTAGCGGGTAAAGTCGGGTCAAACATTGCTTCTGAAATCGGCACTATGCGAGTTACAGAGCAAATTGATGCGATGGAGATCATGGGCATCAATTCAGCTAACTTCATCGTCCTTCCAAAAGTGATAGGATTTGTGTTGTTTGTTCCTGTACTTTGCGTTCTATCGATGTTTGTAGGTCTGTGGGGCGGATGGCTTGTAGCTGAATTCACTACTATGCTAACAGTCGAAAACTATGTATACGGTATACAGTCATTCTTTAATGAATGGTATATTTGGTATGGTATCATAAAGACTGTGGTGTTTGCTTATATCATTGCGACTGTCGCATCATTCTATGGATATTATGTCAAAGGTGGTGCTCTCGAAGTAGGCAAGGCAAGTACCAATGCAGTAGTTTCGAGTTCAATTCTTATTCTCCTCGCCGACGTTATCCTCACTAAGCTCCTGTTGCAATGATTGAAGTTAAGAATATCAGCAAATGGTTTGATGGAGTGCAGGTTCTCCATGGCATCAATGCCACTTTCGAGACTGGAAAGACAAACCTTATCATTGGTCAGTCCGGTTCCGGCAAGACAGTTCTATTGAAATGTCTTGTTGGTTTGTTGCGTCCTGAAGAGGGTCAAATTTTCTACGACGGACGATGCCTCAACACGATGAATGCAGAGCAGCGAAAGGAGCTCCGCATGGATATTGGGATGCTTTTTCAGGGTTCCGCATTGTTTGATAATGAGACTGTCCTTGGTAATGTCATGTTCCCGCTCAAGATGTTCTCTCCTTTAAGCTATAAGGAGCAGATTGAAAGGGCTCATTTTTGTATCGAACGTGTAGGCTTGAAAAATGCAGATAGCAAATTTCCATCTGAAATTTCTGGAGGTATGCAGAAGCGTGTGGCGATTGCAAGGGCTATTGCTCTCAATCCGAAATATCTTTTCTGTGATGAGCCCAACTCCGGTCTTGATCCGCGTACTTCTCTATTGATTGATGACCTGCTGAGCGATATTACTCATGAATATAAGATGACCACGGTGATCAATACCCACGATATGAACTCTGTGCTTGGAATAGGTGAGCACATCATCTTTATCAATAAAGGTTTTTGTGATTGGAGTGGTAATGACAAGACGATATATCGAAGTGATAATCAAAATCTCAACGATCTTGTGTTTGCATCTTCGTTATTCAAGGAAGTGAAAAGATACATGGAAAAGAATGCTAATAATAGCAATACAAAGCGATAAGAAATTAAACTAATTAACTGAATAAGCAAATTTCAAAAGTATGGAAGAAAAGAGTCGAAAGCCATCGGGCAAAGAAAAGATAGATTATTCCAGTGAGATAGAAAGACGGGCAAAGGTCGTTTTCGATGCCATGCGTCCTCGTGTGTCTGATGAAGATTATAATCGACTCGTTGATGCTTTTGAAGTTGCACGTGAGGCTCATTCCAAGCAGAAGCGAAAGACCGGTGAGCCTTATATATTCCATCCAATAGCAGTGGCAAATATTGCCTCGCAAGAACTTAATCTCGATGTAGATACTGTCATTGCAGCTTTCTTGCACGATGTAGTGGAAGATACTGATTGGACATTGGAGCAAATACAGAGACGCTTTGGCAATGATGTGGCTTTTCTTGTAAGGGTTGTGACCAAGCAGAAGAAAGAAAAGTATGAAATGTCGAAGCAGCTTGACAATTTCAAACAGATGCTTACTGCGGTGCAATATGATATACGGGCTCTTCTTGTTAAGCTTGCAGATCGTTTGCATAATATGCGGACACTTTCGTCGATGCGTCCCGACAAGCAGATGAAGATAGCCGGGGAAACTGACTATTTTTATGCTCCTCTTGCGACTCGTTTGGGCCTTTACAATGTAAAGACTGAGCTTGAGAATCTTTCTCTTCGATTCCGTTGTCCTCATGAATATGCCGAGTTGGCCGGCAGGATAGAATCCGACAAAAAGTCGAATTATGCACGTCTCAAGATATTCACTGAAGAGATATCTAATATCCTGAAGAGAGGAGGTATCAAGGCGAGAGTTTTTGTTGAATACCGTCAGCCTTATTCTCTTTGGCGCAAGATGAACAAATACGGAGATGACTTCGACCATTTGAAATATCGCCATTTTGTTGAGATTATTTATAAGAATGAAGAAGGACAGTCTGAAAAAGACACTGCTCTGAGGATTTATTCTCTTCTTACTGATCGTTTTAAGGAGAAACCGGGAGGTATCTCAAACTATATCGACAGTCCCAAGGAAAATGGGTATCAGAGTTTCCATGTGAAGCTTCTTGCAGACTTCGGTCGATGGCAGGAAGTGCATATAAGCAGTGAGAGGATGGTGACCAACTCTCAGTATGGTTTTCTTAGCGATAGCTCGGAAGGCAATATCAGAAGGTGGATCAATAAATTCCGTGCCAATCTTAGGGAAATCTCAAAAAATGCACATGAGGGGGGAAGCACTTTTATTGAGAATGTAGTTTCATCTTTCTATAATGATGATATCATGACATTTACTCCGCAAGGAAAACCTATAGTGCTCCCACAAAAGTCAACTGTCCTTGATTTCGCATATGAAATACACTCAAAGCTTGGTGAAAAAGCGAAGTTCGCGCGTATCAATGGGCGCCTTGCCTCCATCAAAACTCTACTTCATAGAGGAGATATCGTGGAAGTATTCACTGATGCGGATTGTAACCCCAAGAGAGATTGGCTTGATGCTACTGTGACCTATAAGGCAAGGAAGGCCATACGATCATATCTCTCCAAACTCCCGAAACCTACCTACGACCGTTGTCCCATTTGTATGCCGATGCCCGGTGAAGAAGTTATAGGTTTTCATAATACCGGAGAAAGGATTATGGTCCATAAACGTGATTGTCCGGAAGTGATAAAGATGTCTTCTCAGCTTGGCGACAATATCGTAAGTGTCAACTTTGAAGCTAACGATACTCTTTATCCGGTTGAGATAGAGGTGGTATGTGTCGACCGTCCCCATATGGTGATAGATCTTGTTGACTGCATTTCTAATAGCCTCAATCTGTCGATTGGAAGCATCAATACCAAGACAGAAGATGCAATAGCTACAATTCTAATCACATTCTCTGTCCACAGCTACGATGAACTTCGCATGGTAATGGAGCAAATCACAAATTTGCCAGACATTGACTCCGTACGTGAAATAGTCTGAAGATTTTTGCTTGCTGACGT